>JBQLZI010000094.1:0-9079 GCA_052168195.1 Phycisphaerales bacterium | reverse complement strand
TCAAGGACGCGATCAACACCGCGTACCCCGCGGTGGGGAAGGGCGACCTCATCCTCGTGGCAGGCTCGTTCTACCTCGTGGGCGAGGCGAAGGCCCTGCTCGCCGAGGCGATGGCGGGCAAGCAGGGCGCGAAGTCCGCCGCGGGCGTCTGATCCAAGACCCACGGGCCGCCGAGCCATAGACTCGGGGCCTATGAGCGACGAGCCGAAGACGCAGCCCACGTCCAGCGAATCCGACCGCGGCCCGGCCCACCGGTACACGGCCGCGCTCGCGGACTCGATCGAGCGCCGCTGGCAGGACGAATGGGACCGCAGGGGCGCGTTCCGTGCGCTCAACCCGGGCGATGAGGGGTTCGACCCGTCGCGACCGAAGTTCTACGCGCTCGATATGTTCCCGTACCCCAGCGGCGCGGGGCTGCACGTCGGCCATCCCGAGGGGTACACAGCCACCGACATCCTCGCGCGCTTCAAGCGGATGACCGGGCACAACGTGCTGCACCCGATGGGGTGGGACGCGTTCGGCCTGCCCGCCGAGCAGTACGCGGTGCAGACGAACGTGCACCCGCGTGAGACGACCAAGCGCGCGATCGAGACGTTCCGTCGCCAACTCAAGCGCTTCGGGTTCTCGTACGACTGGGAGCGCGAGTTTGCGACCATCGACCCCGAGTACTACCGCTGGACGCAGTGGATCTGGCTGCGCTGCTACAACGCGTGGTACGACCCGCGCGCGAACGACGGCCACGGCGCCGCGCGTCCCATCGAGACACTCCTCGACGCGCTCGCGAACGAGCAGATGCTCGTGACGATCGACGGCGGGGTGGTCCCGGCGGACAAGGCGGCCCGCGATCTCTCGGCGCTCGAAGGCGGCACGGCCCACGGGCTGCTGCGCGAGTGGAGCGACCTGCCCGAGCCCGAACGCCGCGACGTCATCGACAACCAGCGGCTCGCGTACATCGGCGAGGAACTCGTCAACTGGTGCCCGAAACTCGGCACCGTGCTCGCGAACGAGGAAGTCATCGACGGGCGCAGCGAGCGCGGCGGGCACCCGGTCCGACGCATGCCGCTGCGGCAATGGATGTTCCGCATCACCGCGATGGCCGACCGGCTAATCGAGGACCTCGCGATGGTCGATTGGCCCGACAGCACGCGCATCCAGCAGAGCGAGTGGATCGGCAAGAGCGAGGGCGCCGAGATCGAGTTCCCGGTGCTCTCCGAGAACGACGAGCCGACCGGCGAGACGATCCGGGTGTTCACGACGCGCCCGGACACGATCTTCGGCGCGTCGTACATGGTGCTCGCGCCCGAGCACCCGCTGGTGGACGACATCACCACCGCGGGCCGTCGCGCCGAAGTGAACGCGTATAAGGAGCGCGTCTCCGGCCTGACCGACGTCGAGCGTCAGGAGAGCAAGGAGAAGACCGGCGTCTTCACCGGCGCGGACGCGCTCAACCCCGCGAGCGGCGAGCGCATCCCGGTCTGGATCGCGGACTATGTGCTCACCGGCTACGGCACGGGCGCGATCATGGCCGTCCCCGCGCACGACGAGCGTGACTTCGAGTTCGCGAGCGCGTTCGGCCTGCCCATCAGGCCCGTCGTGAAGCCCGACGACGCGGCGCTGTGGGAGAAGGTCGCGAAGGGCGAGGCGTGCTTCCCGGGCGTGGGCGTCGCGGTGGAGAGCAGCAACAGCGAGGTCTCGCTGAACGGTTTGCCCACCGAGAAGGCCAAGCAGGTCATCACCGAGTGGATCGACGAGTCGCAGGTCGGCTCGGCGAAGGTGAACTACAAACTCCGCGATTGGCTGTTCAGCCGCCAGCGCTACTGGGGCGAGCCGTTCCCCGTGGTGTTCGACGAGCAGGGGAACGCGCACCCGCTGGACGCATCGCGCCTCCCCGTCGTCCTCCCGGAGATGGAGGACTTCAAGCCCGTGGAGAGCGACACGCCCACCCCACCGCTCGGCAAGGCGACGGACTGGACGCGCGTCGAGATCGACGGCGTGACCTACACGCGCGAGACGAACACCATGCCCAACTGGGCGGGCTCGTGCTGGTATTACCTGCGGTACTGCGACGCGCACAACGCGGAGCGGTTCGTCGGCCGCGACGCAGAGCGCTACTGGGTCGGCGGCGAACTGCCGGACGGCGAGCGCATCGGGCAGTGGGGCGTCGACCTGTACATGGGCGGCAACGAGCACGCGGTGCTCCACCTGCTGTACGCGCGGTTCTGGCACAAGGTGCTCTTCGATCTGGGCGAGGTGAGCACGCCCGAGCCGTTCCGCAAACTCCGGCACCAGGGGCTGATCCAGTCATACGCGTACCAGCGACCGGCGGGCGGGCTGGTCCCCGTCGACGAGGTCGAGGAGCACGGCGAGGGGAACTTCGTGGAGCGCGCGACCGGCGAGCCGGTGAAGCAGATCGTCGCGAAGATGAGCAAGAGTCTGAAGAACGTCGTCAACCCCGACGACGTGATCGAGGAGTTCGGCGCCGACACGTTCCGGCTCTACGAGATGTACCTCGGGCCGATCGAGGCGAGCAAGCCGTGGAACCCGCGCGACATCGTGGGGCTGTTCCGCTTCCTGCAGCGCGCGTGGCGCATGCTCGTCGATGAGGAGACGGGGTCGCTGCGCCTCACCGACACGCGCGACGACGCGACCGAGCGCGCCCTGCACAAGACGATCAAGAAGGTCGGCGACGACATCGAGCGCCTGTCGTTCAACACGGCGATTGCCGCGATGATCGAGTTCGTAAACGCCGGCACCAAAACGGGCGTGACGCTCGATCAGGCCGAGCGTTTCGCGCTCATCCTGTGCCCGTTCGCGCCGCACGTCGCGGAAGAGATGTACGCGAAGATCCACGCGGGCGCGAACCCCGGGCTTGCGTCGCTCGCGGAATGGCCCGCGTACGACGAGTCGATGCTCGCCGCGGAGCGGATCGAGGTGCTGGTGCAGGTGCTGGGCAAGCCCAAGGACCGCATCATGCTCGCGCCCGACGCGGACGAGAAAGCCCACGAGGCCGCGGCTCTCGCGTCGCCCAAGGTGCAGGAGGCGATCGCGGGCAAGACGGTGCGCAAGGTGATCGTCGCGCCGGGACGGCTGGTCAACATCGTCGCGAACTGATGGGGCGGTGACGTCGCGCTCAGCGGGCGTCGATCGCCTGGAGCATGATCTGCCGCTGGAGCGTGAGTTCGCCCATCCGCGTGATGAGCGCGGCGCGATCGTCGCGTGAGGTGCGCGGATCGTTGATGCGTTCGCGGACCTGCTCGATGCTGCGCTCGAGTTCCGCGAGTTGCACGGCGATGCCTTCACGCGCGGCGTCGGCGACGGCGAGTTTCACGTCTTCGCGGGCGCGCTCGGCGCGCGACGCGCGGAGGTTGTCGCCCGGTCGAACGCCGCCGTTGGGGCGTCCGGGGATCGACGAGGCCGAGCCGCCGGGGAGCATGCCGTCGGCCTCGGGCGGCTTGAACGTGATGCGCGACGCGCGGTTCCAGTCGATCCGCGAGACCGGCGCCTTCACGGGCTCCTCGGCATCGATCGAGACGCTCATCCGCTCCAGACGCATGTCGAGCGCCTGGCGGAGCATCCGGTACTCGTGCGGGAGCGCGCGCGGGCCGAGGTCGGCCCAGACGCCGAGTTCGACGCTGACGTTCATCTCCTCGTTGTCGCGGAGGATCAGCATGTCGACCACATCGCCCGGCTTGTACGACGCGACCACGGCCTGCAGCAGCGACCAGTCGTTGGGCCTGGTGCGGAAGTCGACGTCCCCGATCTTCAGGATCTCGTCGCCCGCGCGGAGCGTGCGGTGGGAGGGGAAGTCGACGTCCACCGAATCGAGCAGGATGCCGAACCGCGCCGTGCGCGACATCGAGATGCCGACGGCGGGCTTGGGCGAGTTGGCGAAGCGCTCGAGCATCGCGTTGCGCAGCCGCTGACGCGTCTCGGGGCAGGCCTGCGGCAGCGTGCACGCGGCCGCGAGGACTTCCTCGTCCCACATCGCGACGTCGGAGAGGATCGCGGAAGCGCGCTCACGGGTGGCAAGGTCGTCCGAGCCGAGGTCGTCGATCACGTTGCCGAGGGTCAGTTCGCCCTCGGAGATCGCGCGCAGATCCTCGATGTCCGCGCTGCGGGCCGCGTCGGCTGCCTGCTTCTCGCGGGCCTCTTCGACGACCTTCTGCAGCGAAGGCGGGAGGAACGGCGGGGGATCGGCCAGCGCGCCGGCGCAGAGCGGGCTCGTCAGAGCCATCAGCGTGAGCCAGCGTGCTGTTGTGCGGCGGTCTTCCATGGCCTCCCTCGCGCGTCCGCGGGACAACAGAGTGTACCAGCGTCGCCACCCCCTGGGTGCGGGTGGTCGCGGCATGCCGTTCTCGGACGCGGGGGCGCGATGGCCCGTTCCGGCGATTCGCGGATCAGTCGGAGATGAGCCGCACGAGCCGGAGTTCGTTCTCCAGCATCCACCGGCACTTGCGCTCGACCATCCGCAGGAAGGCCCCGCCGTCGTGCCCGGCGAAGGAGCCCGTGGCGGCGATCGGGCCCGCGGCCTCGAGGATGAGGGCCTCGATCATCAGGGCGGGCATCGCCTCGATCTCGGCGGTCGAGAGGATGCACTCCTCGACCGCGTCGTAGCCGCGGCAGAACCGCTTGAACCTCGACTCGTCGAGGTAGTCGGGCCAGCGTTCGAGTTCCTGCCCGTCCATGGTGATGGAGAACTGCAGCGCCCCATTCGCGACGTCGAGGATCCTCGGCTCGAGCCGGAGGGAGTCGAAGTCGATGACCGCCACGACGTGGGGCCCGCGGTAGAGCGTGTTGCCCGGGTGCCAGTCGCCGTGCACGAGTTGGGCCGGCCAGTTGCGGATGCCGATCTTGTCGACGGTCGACGCGCACTGGCGGTACAGGTCCTTGAGGCGTGCGCACCGCTTGGCGAGGTCGTCGTCCTTCTGCTCATTCGCGCGGGCGGCGATGGTCGCGAACTGACGCTCGATCGCGTCGATCGCGTGGTACCCGAGTGTGGGGTACAGGTCTTCGGTGGGAACCGCGGCGATGAGTTTGTGGAACAGCGCCAGCGCGTGCCCGGCGTCGGAGGTCGCGGGGAGCGTCGCGTCGTAGCGCGTCCCCGGGATGAACTCGAAGAGCTCGTAGATCCGCCCGCCGTACTTCACGAGCGTCGCGCCAGACGCGCGGTCCTTGAGCAGTTTGGGGAGCGGGAAGTGCTGCTCGGAGAGTTTGAGTTGCACGCGGTGGCTGAACTCGACGCGGTGGGCCTCGTCGCGGCCGGGGGCGCGGCGTTTGAGCAGCACGGCGCCGCGGTCGGCCTTGATGAGCATCTTGGGCGCACGGCGCGAGCCCCTGCGGAACTCGTGCATCGCGTGAATCACCCCGATGTCGAAGTGCGACAGCACGATCGAGAGTTCCTCGGCGCCGAAGGTCTCCCGTGTCAGGTCGGCCGTGCCCGGGACGCGGTCGGCGCTCGTCGAGACGAGCCCGACGCTGGTGTTGAGCGAGAGCCCGGTGCCCGAGAGCGAATGGACCGAAAGCAGGGCGCTGCTCGGTTGGATCTGGCCCGCGGACGAAGAGCCCGGATCCATCGCCGGGCCGACCATCGACGTCTGCGACCCACCCGGGTCGGCGGCGGGGCCCGAGGTCACCGACGAGCCGGAAGGATCGGCGCCGAGGTCGATGTGTTCGGGCGGGGTGTCGATCCCGGGTTTGGTCGGCATCGGGTGGATG
This sequence comes from Phycisphaerales bacterium, assembly GCA_052168195.1. Taxonomy (GTDB): domain Bacteria; phylum Planctomycetota; class Phycisphaerae; order Phycisphaerales; family UBA1924; genus JAHBXC01. Next base: position 3,364 of record JBQLZI010000094.1, on the reverse strand, counting down.
CCTCCGTGGAGGCCGGTGAGCGTCGAATCCCCAGGGGGCCGCCGGGAGAGGCGGTGGGGGCCGTAGGTTCCCTTACGCAGTCACTATGGGGTCGGTGGCGCCTTCTGTCCAGCGAGTTGGCCGGACGGATTGGCCCTCACTCGACGTTCTGGACCTGCTCCTTGATGCGGTCGATGGCTCCCTTGATCTCGACCACGTCGCGGGCGATGTCGGCGTCGGCGCACTTGCTCCCGATCGTGTTCGCCTCGCGGAGCATCTCCTGCGCGAGGAAATCGAGGGTGCGCCCGACGGGCTGCTCGTCCGGGGCGCTCAGCAGTTCCGAGAATTGCTCGATGTGCGCGCCCAGACGCTGGATTTCTTCGGCGATGTCGGCTTTCTCGGAGAACGCCGCGACGTCGCGGATGACGTCGGCCGGCTCCGCGGTGAAGCCCGCCTGCTGCAGCAGTCGCTCGGTGCGCTCCTGGAGGCGCCGCTCGTATTCAGCCACGACCTCGGGCGCCCGGGCCTTGACCCGCTCGAGCCGGTCCCGGATGACCTTCTGATGCAGGCGGAGTTCCTCGTTGAGGCGAGCGCCCTCCTGCGTGCGCATCGCGACGAGTTTCTTCACCGCCTCGTCCAGCATCTTCATGAACGCGGAACGAGCCTTGTCGAGCCGCTCCTCGTCGTCGCTTGGCTGCAGCACGCCCGGCAGATTGAGCAGGTTGGCCGCGTCGATGCTGAGGGTCGCGTTCTTGGGCTGAGGCAGCCGCTCGATCGTCTCGAGGTAGCCGCGCAGGGCCGATTCGTTCACCACGTGGGCCGCGCCGCCTGACGTGTCCGAGAACTTTCCGACCAGCACCAGGGCGCCGCGGGAGATCTTGGAGCGCAGGGCCGACTCGAGTTCCGCCTCGAGCCCCTGCAGGTCTTCGGGGAGGCGAATGGACGCCTTGAAGTACCGGTTGTTCAGCGAGCGCAGTTCGAGGTGATAGTGCACCCCCTCCGTGTGGAGGGAGGACTCCCCGAAGCCCGTCATGGACCGGATCAGGGCTGCGGCTCCGCGGGCGCGGGCTGCTGGGGCTCGGCGGCGGCGTCGACGTTTGACGGCGTCTCGGGCGCCGTCTCCGCCGGGGTAGTTCCCCCGGGGGCGGTGGCTGGGGCGGTCTCAGCCGGCTGGGCGCCCGCCGTCGGGATCGCCGACTGGGGGCCGCCCGGACGGATCGCGTAGTTCAGCCCGACCGCGACCAGCAGGTAGAGCACGAAGACGCTGATGGTGCCGATGGTCAGCGCGTCGCCGGTGCGGGCGCCGAACACCGTCTGGCCCGAACCCGAGGCGGCGCCGGCGCCGAACGCGCCGGCCAGCCCGCCGCCCTGCGGCTTCTGGATCAGGATGATGAGAATCAGCAGGACGCAGACGAAAAGAAAGCCGACCACCAGCAGCGCAACCATCCATTGCGCCATGGCCAGGGTCGGGAGCAGGGGAAGGGTCGACAGCATCGGGAAAGCGGACTCCGGCAGGGGGGCTTTGGAGAGCGGGAAGTGTAGGGGGCGCGTGGGGGATCGGCTCAGCCGTTGGCCGCCCGGATGATCGCCAGAAAATCCTCGGCCTTGAGCGACGCCCCGCCCACGAGGAACCCGTCGATGTCCGGCTTCGCGAACAACTCGGCCGCGTTGGCGGGCTTCACCGACCCGCCGTAGATGATCCGCGTGTGCTCGGCGGCGCTCTGCCCGAGCAGCGACCCGAGCACCGAACGGATATGCCCGTGCGCACGCTGGGCGTCGTCCGGGGTCGCGGTCTTGCCCGTCCCGATCGCCCACACCGGCTCGTACGCGATGACCAGCCGCTCCGCGTGCGCTGGGGCCACGCCTTCGAGACCGGCGCGGAGTTGGTGCTCGTTGATCGCGTAGGTCGCGCCGTCCTCCCGCTGCGCGAGCGTCTCGCCCACGCACAGCACGCACGTCATCCCGTCCGCGAGCGCGGCTTTCGTCTTCGCGTTCACCAGTGTGTCGGGCTCGTGGAGCACATGGCGGCGCTCGGAGTGCCCTGTCAGCACGGAACGCACGCCCACGTCGCGCAGCATTGAGAGCGAAACCTCGCCCGTGAACGCGCCGTCGGGCTCGTGGTAGCAGTCCTGCGCGCCCAGCAGCGCGCCGGATCCGTCGATCGCCTCCGCGACGGCGTGAAGGTGCACGAACGCCGGAAAAACCGCGACATCCGAAGAGGCGCTCCCGTCGCGGGTTCTCAGACCTTCCGCGACGCCCGAAGCCAGGGAAATCGCCAGATCCCGGGTCAGGTGCATCTTCCAGTTGCCGCCGATGAAGGGCGTTCGCGCCATGCCGAAGTCTCCAAGCGTGTTGCGCGCCGATCGCTCGCCGGCGCGCGGGTGGGAGTGTAGGGGCTGGGCCGATCGCGCAGGCAGGTCCGCGAGCGTAGGCCGGGGCGTCGCGGGCGCCCGGTTGTGAAGGCGTGCGCTCTGTGACGGAGATGCCGCCGGTGTGGAGCGTGCCGCGTGTGTCGCTCCGGGAAACGACACCCGCGCGCCGGGCGTGAACGCGAAGGCGAGAGGGGCCGATTGCAGCGGGTGAGTTGGCGAGCAAGGGCGCCCTATCGGGGGGCGCACCCCTCCGATCAGCGCCCGCCGAGTCCACAGGGTTTCACTCACGCACGAGGACAAGTCTCCCATGAACACGCCCAAGCAGGTTCGCGCCATGCACAGCACTCCGACGGCCCGCGCCGCTCTGGAGAGCCGTCCCCTCTTCATCACCGGCCTCGTCGCCGCGCTCGCCGCGGGCGGCATGGTCGGCTGCTCGACCGATTCGAGCAGCGCGTACAACTACCGCTCCGGCGCGCTGACGCGCGACCAGCTCGCCAACAAGGCGACCCTCACCATCGACCCGTCCGAGACCAAGGGCTCGGTCGACAAGCAGTGGTTCGAGGAGCAGGCCTCGACCATCGAACTCCCCGCCGTGTGGCTCAGCGAGGCGCGCAACGCGACCGCCGACATCGAAGGCCGCCGCGCCGCCGCCCAGGCCTACAAGGCCGAGCGCAACGCCGTCCAGGCCAACGAACTCGCCCACCGCGAGTCCGCGTGGCAGAACGCCGTCGCCAGCCACGACGCCGCCATCGCCAAGGCCGGCGCGCTCGACCGCCAGTACGAGGCCAAACTCGAGGAACTCTCCGCGCAGGCCATCGCCAAGCAGGAGGCGTACGACGCGCAGGCCCGCCAGGGCGCCGCCGTCGTCCGCGCCACCCTCAAGGAGCGTCAGGCCGAGTTCGAGCGCATGCGCTCCGTGGCCGACACCGAACTCCGCGCGTCCGAGGCCGAGTACCAGAAGATGCTCGCCGCCCGCGTCGCGGTCGAGCGTCAGGGCTCCGCCGAGATCGAGC
>JBQLZI010000093.1:0-9082 GCA_052168195.1 Phycisphaerales bacterium | reverse complement strand
GCTCGAGTTTTGCTGCGCCGAACATCTCGCGGATGCCGTTCCCCAGCACATCGATCTGGAAAAACGACGCCGCCTCATCGACCGCGGGCCCCGCGTCGGCGCCGAAGCGCTCGACCGCCGCGGAGCGCAGGTCCTCGAGCCGCGCGTAATACAGCAGGGCGGGGCCGACGAGCGCCGGAGCGCCGCCCGTCTGGTCCCCGCCCTCTGGATTCGTCCACTTCTGCGAAGGATCGATGTACTCGGCGACGAACATCGGATCCCACGTCGTCTCGGCGAGATGCCGGATCGAACGCGCCGCCTGCACGGGCGTCTCCCGCGATGGCGTGAACGCCTCGACCTGCGCTTGCTGCTGCTGCACCGGCGCCGCGTCCGCGTTCGTCGCCGCCGGCGGCGTCGATTCGCGCTCGCACGCCAGCAGCGCGCTCACGCACACGCCAACCGCAAGCAGTCCCGACATCGTCCGGCGTCGTCTCATCGGTCGTTCTCGCGCTCCAGATCTTCGAGCAACTCTTCCGCCAGCCGTCGCACGCGCTCGCTCTCGTCGCGCGTCGCGCCCAGCAGCCGCTCCCGCGCTTCGCGACGCGAGATCGGCGAATCAATGGTAACCCGCCCGCCCGTCGCCGGCTGGCTCTGCACGACCAGCCGACCCCGCGGCTCGGCCTTCTTCGCCGTCCGCGCGGTGTTCGGCTTCAGGTCGACCTTCTCGACGTGCCCCTCGAAACCGAGCGTCACCGTGTCGCGCGCGATGGACCCGATTGTCCAGCCCTGCCACACGTCGCCCACGCGCAGACTCAGCAGGTCCTCGTCGGACCGTCGCGCCGAGGGCTCGAAGAGCGCCACCCAGTCGTCGCGCAGCCGCAGGATCGCCACCAGCCGTAGCGTCTGCAGGTCGCGCTTCGCGTCCTCCAGGCGCTTGGCGCGCTCGTCGGCGCCCGCGTCCACGGGTTGCTGATCGTCCGCCTGCGCGACCTCCCGCGTGAAGTCGCGCCGCTCCGACGAGAGCACGTTCTGGCTCGCGATGATCGACAGCGCGCTCTCGCTCGCGGGCCCGCGGCCGAACTTCGTCATCTCGGGGACCGCCGCGACCGGGTCCGGCCTCGGCTCCGCGAACCGCTCGTCGGGCGCGAAGCGCTCCCACGCCGCGAACGCCAAGGCGATCGCCGCGATCGCGCCGCCGGCGACGCCGAGCATCGCGGGCCTGCGGAGGACCGGCGAACGGAACCGAGCGATGCGCAGCCGTGTCGAAGGCATATCAGGCGTCCTCCGGGACGACTTCGATGAGCGCCCACATCTGCGAGATGTCCAGCCGCACCGCCTGCCCCTGCCGGACGCGCTGGGCCTTGAGACTCGCGTTCCCGGGGCGCAGCCAGACGTCCGGGTTCGACTCCAGCGCCGCGATCAGCCGCGCCATCTGGTCCATCGTCTCGGTTTGCACCGCGAGCGGGATGCGCACCATGTGCAGCGAACGCCCGCCGGGCATCGACTCGATCAGCGTCTCCACGGGCGGCGCGCCCCGCACATCGGACTGCACGCGGGCCCCCTCGCCCACGGATGCCACGATCTCCTGCACGCGCTCCTGCAGGCGCGAGATGCCGATCTCGACGCTCGTCGCCCGCACCCGGGCCGGTGCGCTCTCGCGCGCCCACGCCGCCAGTTCCTCGAAGCGCGCCTGCTCGGCCGGCTCGCTGGCCGCCGAGTCGCGCATCGCGCTGACCAGCCGCCGCTGCGTCGCGGACGATTCGCGCATCGCCAGAGTCTGATCGAACGTCTCCGCGCCGACGATCCACAGCCCGCCGAGCGCCGCGACCGTCACCCACACGAACGGCCACACGCCGCGCGTGAACGGGCGCAGCGGCTTGGGGAGTTTCTCGCGCATCGCCTCGACCCGGCTCATCGCCCGCCTCCCTGCGCCACTTCCGGCGCGGCAGCGGACTGCTCGAACCCGAACGCGATACCGAACTGCTCGCCGCCCGTGGGCAGGTTCGTCACGCCGGTCGTCTGCCCGACGCCCGCGAACATCGGGGATCGCTCGATCGCGGAGAGCAGCGCCGACCGCGACGACGTGATGACCGTCGCCGTCACGCCCGAGTCCGCGAACTCGATGGACGGCATGTGCGCCTCGTCGGGCACGACCGCGGCGAGTTCCGCCAGCGTCGCCCACATCGAGCGGTACGAGTTGTGCAGTTCGCTCAGGCGCTCGTGCGCCGTCAGCACCGATCCGACCTGGGCCCGCAGCGTCTCGACGCGTTCCACCGCGGGCCGCAGCCGCGCGACCTCCACCTCGAGCGCGTCCGCGGTGCGCTGGGCGCGGGCGTTGGCCGCGTCGTTCCATACGAGCAGGCCGATGGCCGCCGCCGCGCACGCCGCCGCGTACCACGCCAGCGGGCCCATGCGAAAGCCCCGCTTCGCGGGCGTGCCCAGCAGGTTCACCGTCGGCGCCCGCGCAGACTCGGTCTCCCCGCGCGGCGCGAGCGCCAGCAGCGCGCCGCCCAGCGCCGCGTGCTCCGCCGTCAGTTCGTCGGGCCTCCACGCGCTCGAATCGCCGACCCGCGACGGCGCCGAACGCCAGTCGCACACGCCCCATCCCTCGCGCCGCGCACGCTCGCGAAGGTCGGCCGGCGCCGGGCCGAATCCGCTCTGCATGCCCGACCAGCGCAGCCCGTCGAATTCGCTCACGCTCCACGCGCGGGCGGCGATCTCCAGCACCGTCGCCGGCGCCTCGTCGTGCGCGTGACACAGCACGCTCCACGCCGCGCCAGAGGGCGCGATCCGCGTGGGCATCAACCCGCGCTCCGCCAGCGCGCTCAGCACCGGCTCGATCTCGGGCAGACGGGCCGCGAACACCATCGCGCGGCGAACCCCGTCGGCGTCCGTGTACTCGTGGGCGTCCCACAGCAGGCCGTCATCCCGGTTGACTGGGAAGAACGCGTCGGGGGTCTGCCCCACCGCGTCCTTGAACTCCTCGATCGTCTGCTCGCCCAGCGCCACGTCGCGGCGCAGCAGCCGGTCCATCGGCCACACCAGCACGATGTCCGCGTCGCGCGGCGGCGTTGGGATCGACGCGGCGAGATCGCCCTCGCCCAGCGCACCATCGATGATCGTCGACGACCACCGCGCCTGCTCGCCGCGCAGCGACGCTTCGACGACGACGAGACGCTCGCCGACCACGGCAAGACCGATCGCCGAATTGGATGGGAGCGGGTTCACGGGGCTTGGGCACTCCACGCCGGGCGGCCGTCGCCCGGGCCGCGACGCGCCGCCTTGCTCGCGCGCATCGGGGCGTTCACAGCCAGTCCTCCCGGGATTCTAGCAGTCTCGTCACGTTTGCCCCGGTGTCGGCGCTGTAGCCCGGGGCGACGCGGATCAGGTATCGCGCCGAACTCTCCCCGACTGTCGCGCGCGTCCGGGCCGTGAACACGGACGGGGCCGAGAAGGTCAGCCACTGCTCGACCCGCTCGTACGCGCCGGGGCCCATCGCCTGGCGGAAGGCCTCACGCGTGATCCGCTCGCGCTCCTCCTGCATCACGAGCGCGAACTCGAGGGGCCGACGATCGACAACGCCGATCGCGCGGAGCACCTCGAGGCCCGCGTAGTTGGGGTCGACCGTCCCCGATCCGTAGACCGTCAGCACGCCCATCAGCCGCTCGAGCAGCGCGGGGTCGATCGTGGGAACGTTGCCCAGTTCCTCGATCGAGCGGAAGTCCCGCCCCTCGATCGGCGCGTCGATGTTCACCGCGGGACGCTCTGCGCCGGGGCCGTCGCGCTGCTCGATGCGGTGCATCTCGATGTCGTCGACGAGCGCCCGCGCCGACAGCGGCGGCTCGCCCATCTCGACCAGCAGCCGCTCGAGCACCCGGCGCGGCGTGTAGTTGATGTTCAGTTTGCCCGACTCGGCCTCCAGCCACACCTCGACGCGAGCCCCCCCGAAGTTCATCGTCCCCTGCCCCAGCACGATCAGCGGCGCCTCCTCGGCGTCCACCTCGACGGCGCGCCCCCCGCCGCGACGTCCGCGGGCGCCCGTGCGCCCGTTGCCGCCCGCGCCATCGGGCTCCGCGGTGCGGTTGCCCGTGCGCGGCTCGCCCTGCAACTGGTTCATGCGCTCCGCGATCGCGCCGAGCAGCCCGCCGGCGGCGGCCATCTCCGCGGGGAAGGTCGGCAGGTCGCCGATCTGCACCCCGCCGGTCTCCTGATCGATCGCGAATCCTTCCTGCTCGGCCGTGCGCTGCGCGCCGCGGGTGAGTTCCGCGCGCCGCACGCCCGTCGACAGGTCTTTCACCGACTGGATGCACGCGCCGCGCGCCGCGTAATACGCCTGGGCGCGCTCCGCCTCGGCGCGCACCTGCGCCACGCTGGTTCTCGTCGCGTAGGCGTACGCCGCGGCCACGGCGCCCACAAGCGCCAGCGCCCACAGCACCGCGATCAGAATGTAACCACGACGGGGAGCACCCACGACGTCACCACTCCTTGCTGATCTTCAATGGAAACCCGGATCCCGCGCGGGAGCGTCTCGGGCTGCGTCCACGACTCCAGCCACTCCGGACCGGCGCCCGTGATGCGCAGATACTCGAACGTGATCGAGCGCGCGCCCTCCAGGATCGGCCTGCCCCGCGAACTCTCGCCCGGCGCGTTCGTGATCACGCGACGCTCCGGCCCGCCCACGCCGAACGTGTCCGCGGTCGCGCCGACCTCCGCGAACGCCTGCTCGCGGTCGATCTCCGTCGCGCTCACGCGGCGCTCCAGGTAGACGAGCCGCTCGCTCGGCGGCGAACCCGAGACCTCTTCCACCATGTACCGGGCCACCGTCGACGACCGCTCGTGCGGCGCCTCGACGCACATCAGCGTGCGGATCTCGATGCCGTCGTCGGCGCCGAAGAACCGTCGCGGCGTCTGCTCGGGGGTCAGTTCGAGCCACGCCAGTTGCGATCCCATCAGCAGGCGGATGCGCTCCTCGCGCCCCGCTTCGTTGCGGATGCCCGTGTCGTCGGCGAAGCGCACGACCACCAGCCGGATCGCCGACGCGATAAGCAGCGCGATCATCGTCGCGATGGCCATCGCGACCATCAGTTCGAGCACGGTCAGGCCTCGCGCCGTGCGCCGGGTTGTGCGCAGCGGGCTCACCATCTGGTCGTCCTCAGCACGGTGTTGCCCACGCGGACCGTGATCATCTGCACGGCCATCTGGCCCGACGCGACGCCCTGCACCTCGCCGAGCCCTTCGCCCAAGTCGGCCCGCGCGTTGAACGAGCCGATGCTCGACGCCGTCACGCGCACCTCCCAGTCGATCCCGCTCTCGGTCTGTCCGCGCCAGATGTCCGCAGAATCCGTCGAATCGTCGATCTCGTCCCACGGGAGCACGCCGAGGAATGCCTCCTCGACCAGCGCCCGCGCCTGGGCCACCTCCTCGCGCGAACGATCGATCGTGCGCTGGGCGCGGACGCTCTGGGAGATGGCCGCCAGCGACACCGCGAGCCCCGCGACCGCCAGCGTCAGCGCGACCAGCGTCTCGAGGAGACTCACGCCCCTGCGGGCGCCGCACGGAATCCGGGATGGCACGCCTGCGCGCAGCATGGGAAGGCCGCTCAGCGCCAGAGCAGTTCGTTCTCGTCGACGGTCTTCGGCTCGAGCAACTGATCGATGAGATCAATGTTGACCACCGAACTGAGCATCTGCCTGCTCAGGTCCATCGCGTCGTGCGGGGTGATGACGATGGTCGGGGTGATGAGCACCACGAGTTCGGACTGCGCCCTGCGCACGTCCTTGCCCTGGAACGCGAGCCCGACGAGCGGGATGTCGCCCAGCAGAGGCGTCTTGCTCCGCTGGAGTTCGTCGCGCTCGTTGCGGTTGCCGCCGATGACCGCGGTCTCGCCGTTGGGCACGACGATCGTGGTCTGGATGATGCGGTTGGGGAACGCCGGGCTCTGGATGACCGCGTTGCTGGCGGGCTGCTCGACGCTCGACACTTCCTGGCGGAGGTTGATCTCGATCTCGCCCCGGTCGTTCACCACCGGCGTCACGTTGAGCACGATGCCGGTCTGGCGGTACTCGATCTGGTTGCTCTGGCGCGTCGGGTCGACGGCGTCGACGCCGCCGCTGATGAACTGCGTGATGACGGGCTGATCGACGCCCACCTCGAGACTCGCGGTGTTGCCCGACACGGTGTAGAGGTACGGCGCGTCGAGCACGCGCACGTCGCCCTTGCTCTGGGCCGCCTCGACGAGCGCGAACGCGTTCTCCGCGAGATAGAACGCCGAGCCGGTCGCGACGTCGACGAGGTTGTTCGCCGAGCGGAGTTCGATGTCGCCGTCGCCCAGCCCCTGCTGGGTGAAGAGTTCGACGCCGAACTGCACGTCGCCCGTGATGGTGACTTCCGCGACGACGACCTGCAGGTACACCTGGCGCGGCGCGGCGTCGAGGAGGTCGAGCAGTTCCTTGACCTGCTTGTAGACCTCGTGCTTGGCGCGGATGATCAGCGTGCCGTTGTCGCGCCCGCCCGCCGACGAGAACGACGACGAGGAACCTGATGACGAGCCGCGCTGCGTGCGGGTCTGCTGGGTCGGGTCCTGGCGCGTTGTGGCCGAGGAGCCGCCCGTGGGGCCGGCGTCGGCGATGGAGCCGAGCCCGCCGCTCGCGCCGCGCTCCGTCACGACGGTGATGACCGGCGCGTCGTTGTTGAGGTCGCTGAACGCGGACGTGACCGCCTGGCTGAGCGTCTCGGCGCTCAGGCGCTGGGCGCGGTAGACGTAGCGACGGACCGTCTCGGAATCGATCTGCACGTCGAGCCGCTCGGCCTGCTCGTCGATCGCGGGGATGATCACCGGGAGCGTCGTGGTCACCATCACCTGCCCGGAGCGCGGCATGGCCGCCGCGGCGAACTGCACGTCCTCGCCCGCGCCAGTTTTCACGCCCAGGCGGCTCGCGAAGGAGTTGAGTTCCGTTGCGAGGTCTTCGGGGGCGATGTTCGTCGGGGTGTAGAGCCGGATCGAGCGGCGCGCGAAGAAGGGCTTGTCGAGTTCGCGGAGCAGTTGCACGATGCGCGGCGCGTTCGCGGGCGACTCCACGAGCAGCAGCACGTTCGTGCCCGCGGGGCCTTTCACCGCGACGCCGCGCGGCGTGAGCATGTCCTTGAGGGTGGTGGCCGCGTCTTCGGGCTTGATGTTGGTGAGCGGGACGATGTAGGTGGAGAGCGTCAGCGGGGTCGGTGTGTCGGCGTCGATGCCGCGCACGATCGGGCCGGCGATGCCGCGCTTGGCCGCGTCGTCGGGGAGCACCTGCACGAGCCCGTTGGAGACCTGCAGCGCCACGCCGTACATCCCCAGCACGCTGTCGAGCGTGCGGAAGAGTTCCTCGTAGCCCACGCGCCCTTCAAGCACGAACGAGACCGCGGTGTCCGCGACGTTCGGCGAGATCGCGTAGTCGAGGTTGAGGACGTTCTCGAAGATCTCGCGCACGACCTCCTGCAGGGGAGCGGCCTTGAAGTTCAGCGTGACGTCTAGGTCGCGCTGCACGGGCACGTCGATCCCCACCGCGACCTGCCCGTCCGGGCCGTAACCCACATCGGGAAGCGTGATGTCGACCGGCGCGACGCGGCTGCGCGACGCCTGCTGGGCCTGCTCGGCGCCCAGCGCGAGCGAGGGCGAGCGGACGGCGCGCGTGCGGTCGACCTGCAGGTTCCCCGCGGGTGTGCCGCGCTGGATCTGCCCGCGGTGGGTTTCCGCCGCGGCCGACGTGTCGATGTCGCCCTCGTCGGCGCACCCGACAAGCGAGACGGCCACGCCGGCGAACGCGGCGAGCAACGCGGATCGGGCGATGAATCTGGCGTGGGGGTTCATCCTGGCACCTCCGGCCTCGGTCGGCCGCGGACGGATCCTCCGTCCGCTCGGGTCACATGGTCTGCAGATCGTTCATGCTGAAGACCGCGAGCAACAACGCGATCACCAGTGTTCCCGCGAGCACGCCGACCGCGACGATAGCGATCGGCTCCACGAGCGTCAAAGCACGCTTCAGCCGCGAGGAGACCTCCCCCTCGAACGCTTCGGCCATGCGGTCAAACACCTCCGGAAGCCCGCCCGACTCCTCCCCCACCGCGAGCAGTTTCTCCGTCCGGTCGGGGAGCAGCGCGTGGCGTTCGGCCGCCTCGCTCAGGCGGACGCCCTCACGCACGTCGGTCATCACCGCGTCGAGGCGGGCGCGCATCTCCATGCTGCCCCACGCGCTGCGCCCGATCTCCAGCGAGCGGAGCATCGGCAGGCCCGAGCGGAGCATCATCGCCATCGCGCCGCTGAACATCGCGGCCTGGTGCTTCCACCACATCGGGCCGATCAGCCCGAGCGACATCAGCCACCGCTCCATCGCCCGGCGCTTGTCCGGCTTGCGCCACTGCAGCCGCACCGCGATCGACCCGAGAAGCAGCAGCACGAGGAAAATCACGCCGTAGTCGGCGCAGAAGCGGGCGATCGCGATCACCACCCGCGAAAACAGCGGCATCTGGATCTCCATCTCCTCGAACATGGAGGAGATCCGCGGCACGACGAAACTCACGATCCCCGCCACCGTCAGCAGCAGCACGAACAGCAAGATCGACGGGTACATCAGACTGGAGATCAACTGGTCGCGCAGCCGGTCGGCCCGCTCGTCCTGGGCGTTCAACTGGCGGAGGACCATCGGGAGTTTGCCCGAGTCCTGACCGGCCTGCGCGAGCCCGACGTGCGATTCGTCGTAGCGATCCGGCTGGTCGCGCATCGCTTCAGCCAGAGAACGCCCCTCGCGGACGTCGCGGGCCATCTTCTCGAGCGACGCGCGGTCGTCCTCGCGCTTCGCGATCGGTGTGACGTTCGCGAGCGCGGCGTCGAGAGCCATCCCGGCGTTGATCAGCAGGGCCAGTTGCGCGAACACCTCAGCCCGGGTGCGTCGCCATGACGCCCGCTGCTTGGGGAGCCGGCCCAGCAGGCCGCCGCCCTTGGCGACCGCCGCCTCGCCGGCGCCGCGCTTCGCCCGCGCGCTCCCGTCGGCCCGGCGCAGGTCGAGCACGACCACGCCCTTGTCCTTGAGCGCCTTTCTGGCCGTGCGCTCGTCGGGCGCCGAGA
>JBQLZI010000092.1:0-9170 GCA_052168195.1 Phycisphaerales bacterium | reverse complement strand
CAGCAGGTTGTGCAGGTCGATCTTCCAGTACCACTCGGTGTAGACGCTCTGCGGCAGCCCCACCCGCGCGATCTCGCGGGCCAGTCCCTGCTCGGTGAGTTTCAGGTACTCCTCGTGCAGCGACTCCGCGCGTTCCAAATACTTCAGGAACGCGTCGGCCGTCGCGTCGTCGATGACCTCGTCGCGCCCCTGCCGGTTGGTCTTGCTCTGCTGGCGGATGTCGTCGCGGTCCGGCCGGTAGAACCGGTCGGGCACGATCGAGTAGCGCGCGGAATACTCGTTGACGTTCGCGGTGCGGTGCCTGATCCACTGTCGGGCCACGAAGATGGGCATGCGCACGTGGAACTTGAACTCGACCATCTCGAACGGGGTCGTGTGCCGGTGCCGCATGAGGTAGCGGATGAGCCCGCGGTCTTCGTTCACCTTCTTGGTCCCGGCGCCGTAGGACACCCGGGCCGCCTGCACGATCGCCTGATCGGCGGTCTGGCCTTCCGGCACGAGGCGGGGCATGACGTCGATCAGGGCGCACAGGCCGTGGTCGTGGACGGCGACGTCCATACGGGCGGCGCCCCCCATGAGGTCGGACCACCCCCCCGCTTCGGGGTCGAGAGCAACGCGATCGATGCGGATGTCGTCGGCCATGGACGCTGGTCCCGTGGTGCTTCCCTGCTTGAGTTCGACGCCGTGCATGGTGTCCCTCCTTGGATCGATGCAGGAGGGTACTTCGGGGGGCCCGCGCCGTCAGCCGGGCGGAGGGCGGGCTCTCGCAATTGACAGGATTTCCACAGCACCTGCCGGCGTGCGCCACGTGGATGAATATCCGCAAGCGGCTGCATGAACGCGGGTTCCGATTCCCCGCTTGGTGTCGGCACGGATTTGTGGTACCGTGCCGCCTCGGTCCGGACCAGGGGGTCTGTTGCGCCCGGACGCGCGAAACGCGATCCCATCCCGAGGAGAGATTCTGTGCTCAAGACTTCTGTTCGAGTCGTGCCCGCGCTGCTCGCGGCTGTCGGTGTGTCCGCCGCGGTCGCCGGCCCCGTGGTCATCTGCCCGTCGTGGGACCGTGACATCGGCCAGCCCGGCGCCGTCGGCGGGTCGGTCCAGGTCGTCCGCACCATCGGCGACACGCTGTACGTCGGCGGCGGGTTCAACTCCATCGAGGGCCTCAACCAGCCCAACTGGGGGCGCATCGACCTCAACACCGGCGTGCCCATGGGCTTTGGCAACAGCGCGCCCGACAACTTCGTCACCGATTTCTTCGAGTTCGACGACGGGACGGGCACGCAACTCTACATCACGGGGTCGTTCAACTCCGTGAGCGTCAACGGCATGCCGCTGCCCAACTCGAAGGGCCTCGTGCGCTGGGACGGCAACACCATCAACACCGTCCCCAACACGCCGCTGACCGGCATCTTTGACTTCATGTTCGACGGCCTCGTCTACAACGGTCGCCTTGTGGTGGGCGGCTCGGGCGGCACCGCGCAGGCGCAGAAGCCCACGCTGGCCTTCTGGGACGGCGTGACGTGGACCAAACTCTCGCAGGAGTTCTCCGGCCTCGTTGCGCCAGTCATCCTCACGATGGCGGAGTTCAACGGCGACCTCTACATCGGCGGCCGCTTCGCCACCTTCGACGCCGACCTCAACGATCCCAACAACCCTGTCGTCTCGTCAAACAACATCATCCGCTACAACGCCGACACCGACCTGTTCACCAGCGTTGACGGCGGCGTGTTCCGTTTCGGGAGCAACGTGTCGCAGGTGCTCGCGATGAAGGTCTTCGACGACGGTTCGGGCGAGAAGTTGTACGTCGGCGGCCGCTTCGACCGCCTCGGCTCCATGGCCGGCGAGGTCTCCCCCGCGGTGGCTCGCTGGACCGGCTCGGAGTGGGAAGCCATGCCCGGCTTCCCCCAGTCCGGACGCGAGGTGCGCTCGCTCGAGGTCTTCGACGGCGAGTTGTACGCCGTGGGCAACTTCGAGACGACGGGCGACGGCACGGTCACCTGCCGCAAGTTCGCGAAGTGGACCGGCTCGGAGTGGGTCGAGGTCGGCGACGGGATCCTCGGCGGCGTGGCGAACGACAACCCCGGCACCATCGCGCCCGTCGATGACGGGCTGATCATCGGCGGCTCGTTCCTCTCCGTCGGCAACGGCACGGGGCCCGGCGCCGGCGCGGCCAACGGGCTCGCCAAGTGGTTCGCCGCGTGCGCGGCCGACTGCCCGGGCGACACCAACGGCGACAACACGGTCAACTTCGCCGACCTCAACAACGTGCTCTCGACGTTCGGCCAGACCGGGCCGGGCCTCGCGGGCGACGTCAACGGCGACGACATCGTGAACTTCGACGACCTCAACACCGTGCTGACCAACTTCGGCACGGAGTGCAACTGATTCGATCGATGGGGGCGGGCTGAAGGGTAGAGAGAGAACCTTCACCGAAGCGGCCGGCGCTCCTCGTGGGCGCCGGCTGTTTTTTTTGTTCCGTTCAGTCGCGCCCGGCGCGTTCGATGACGCGTTTGTCCACCGTCGCGTACAGCGCGGCCGCAGCGAGCGCGAGCAGCGAGAAGCCCGCGAACCCCAGGTCGATCCGCCACCCGGGGAGCGTGTGCGCCGCCTTGAGCGAGACGCCGCCGAGAAAGACGGGCGCCAGGAAGGGCGCGGTCGAACTGAACGCCCAGCCGACGCCCATGAGCAGACTCGACACGAGCCCGGTGCACCCGGGGAGCAGCCGCTGCCCGAGCGACATGCTGACGGGCATGGTCGCGAAGTAGCCGACCGCGGTGAGCACCGCCCACGCGTACGCGGGCCAGAACCGCCAGAACGAGTCGCCCGCGAGGCGCGCGCCGAAGTCGCCGATCACCCCGAACAGGCCGACGCACGCGGCGCCCGCGAGGCAGATCGCGATGACGAACCACTTCTCGCGTCCGACCGGCACGATGCGCGACGCGAAGAGCCCGGCGATGCCCATCCCGAGCGTCGCGAACGACACCAGCGTGCCGTGCAGGTTGGCGGCGCCGTCGACGTCGGCGATCTTGCTCTGCGCCCACACGCCGAGCATGGCGAACACGCCGATGTTCACGGTGTAGAGGAGGCAATTGGCGACGCAGATCGTCAGGACGGCGCGCCAGCGCTCGCGCGATTCCTGCTTCGAGAACGACGAATGGAGGTCGCGGTGGTTGTCGTGGCGGTGCGGCACGCGCCGGAGCACGAAGAACAGCCCGACCGCCGCGAGCACGCCCGGGATCATGAGCCAGACCAAGTGCTCCATCCCGAAGGAGGTCGATATCTTCGGCGCGGCGCGCGAGCCGATGGCCTGCCCGAGCATCCCGGCGGCGAAAAAGATCGCGAGACCGATCCCGCGCCCGGCGGGGAAGGCGCGCCCGCCGATCTGCCCTGCCAGCGCCGCCGACACGGGGTGCCACATGCCGGTGCCTATGACGCCGACAATCTGGAGCGCGATCAGTTGCCAGAAGCTTTCCGCGAAGCCGATCGAGGTGATGCACGTCGCGCCCAGAAGCATCCCGAGCGGCGCACAGATGCGCGTGTCGAACTTGTCGGTGAACCACGCGAAGAACGGCTGGAGCGATCCCGAGAAGACCGGCGTGAGCGCAAAGACCGTCGCGACCTGCCAGTCGGTCAGGTTCAGCCGGTTGGTCAGCAGCACGATGAGCGACACGAAGAAGATCGGGTAGACGTCGATCATCGTGTGCGTCGCGACGAGGAACGAGAACCGCTTGCGCGCAAGGCGCTTCACCGGCTCGCTGACCTCGACGACGCCGGGGCGCGCGGGCGTTTCGGGCAGCGGCGCCGCGGTCGGCGGGCGGTCGGCCACGGCGGGGTCGCGAAGCACGGTGTCTGCGTCGGGTGCGCTCACGCGGGAACAGTAGCCGCGCGGCGATCGGGCTTTTTCCTGCGCATGCGTGCGCGACAGGAATATCCGGACCATGGCGCGCGTTCCGCGGTCCCCCGGCGAGTCCGTACGCCGCCGGACGAGAGATTCACAGGGCGTTCCTGAACAGGAACCACGGAGGAAATCCCCATGCGCTTCATGACCACCGCCGCGCTCGCGGCCGCCGCTATCGCTCCGTCCTCGTTCGCCGGGCTTGCGCAGGTGCGCATCACCGTCGAGAACCTCGCGCCGACCAACAGCGTCTCGTTTGCGCCGCTGCGCTTCGGCTTCCACGACGGCACGTTCGATGTGTTCAACAACGGCGAGGTCGCGACCGCGCCGATCATCTCCGTCGCCGAGGGCGGCTCGGGCGCCGACTGGTTCCCCGCGTTCAACGCGCAGCAGCCCAACGGCGACTCCGGGTCGGTCGTGCCCAACCCCGCCGGCCCCCTGCTGCCCGGCCAGACCGCGACCGTCGACATCACCGTCGACTCGTCGATCAACCGGTTCTTCACCTTCGCCTCGATGGTCGTTCCCAGCAACGACTACTTCATCGGGAACGACTCGGGCACGCAGTACGAGATCTTCGACACGAACGGCAACCTGATGCCCACCGTCATCACGCAGCGCGGGCGCGACATCTGGGACGCCGGCTCCGAGGTCGACGGCGCGTTCGGCGCCGCGTTCCTGCAGGGCTCGAGCAACGACGACCGCATCGCCGAGAACGGCGTGGTGGAGTTCGACTTCGCCGACCTGAGCGTCTTCAACGGGCTCACCACCGCCGCGGGCTACACGTTCGACAGCCAACTCACCGCCGACGGCGCGGTCTACCGGATCACGATCACCGAGGTCCCCGCGCCGGGCGCGGCCGCGGCGCTGGGCCTCGCGGGCCTGGCGGTCGCCCGCCGCCGCCGCGTGCGCTGAATCTCTGACTTTGCTCCCCCCTGCGCCGGCTGCGCGGCCTTCGGCCGCCGGTCGGCCTTTCTGTTGACCGGTATCGGCGATCCGCTACCTTGCCCGAACACCCTTTCGGGAGGAACGCTCGATGCGCCGGATGCACACGCTCGTGATCGCCCTTCTCGCGGTCTGCCTTGTCCGCGGGACGCACGCCGCGCCTGCCGAGGCGCCCAAGCCCGACGGCCCGGAAGTGCGCGTGCTGGAGTCAGGCGCCGCGCCGCTGCGTCTGCTGCGTTTCACGCCGAAACAGGGCGAGTCGACCCTGCTGCGCCAGCGCCAGAAACTCGACATCACGATGACGCTCGGGGGCATGCCGCTCGCTCGGCAGGACATGCCGACGATGGTCTTCGACACCGAACTCACCCTGACGAACGCCGACGCGGCGAACGACCGGTTCACGGGCGAGTTTCACCTGGTCGACAGCGCGGTCGAAAACGATGGCGGCATCATCCCCGCGCAGCGCGACATGATCGCCGATCTCCTCGACTCGATCGAAATTTCCGGAACCATCGAGTTCGACTCGCTCGGCCGCGTCCACGGCTCGACGCTCGTGCCCGGCGCGAACGTGCCGGCGGAAATGGCGCAGGTGGTCGGCAACCTGGGCGACAACATGAAGCAACTCGTCGCCCCGCTGCCGCCCACCCCGGTGGGCATCGGCGCGCGGTGGGAGGTCGTCGCGACGATGACCATGAACGGCGTCGAGATGGTCAACCGCACGGTGCACACGGTGGAGCGCATCGACGGCGACCGCGTGCACACGTCGATCGCCATGACCGTCGAGGCCGTCCCGAATCAGACGCTCCCGGTTCCCGACCCGACGGTGCAGGCCACGCTCCTCTCGTCCAAAGGGACGGGCGTCGGTGAGGCGGTCTTCGACCTCGCGAACCCGCTCTTCAGCGATCACTCAGCGCGCATCACCACGGAGCAGGTCATCGAGATGACGATGCTCGGGGAAACCCAGCAGATGAACCAGACCATCGAGGTCGACACGAGCATCAAGTCCGTCGAGCCCTGAGCCCGCCGTTCGCCCGGTGTGAAATCGCGGGGGTGGCCTCCGGACAGATCCTGTACACTGGAGCCGCCTCCAACGCAGGGATCAGACCATGAGCGCCACGCCCACTCCCCCCTCTCCCCCACCTCACCAGCCCGCGCCGCGCGAGGGCAACACGATCGGCCTGATCGGCTTCGTGCTGTCGCTGGTCGGGCTGATCGGCTGCTGCTTCCAGCCCGCGGCGTTGCTGTCGCTCGCGGGGCTGATCCTCTCGATCATCGGGCTGAGCAAGCGGCCCAAGGGGCTGGCCGTCACCGGGACGATCCTGGGCATCATCGGGCTGGCCGGGTTCCTGATCGTGTTCCTGCTCATCGGCGTGGCGGTGATCGCGTTCGTGCCGCTGATGATTGCGGTCGCGGCGCTGGCCGGGCCGGAGATCGAGACCGCCGTCGAGCAGGCGATCCTGCATCAGCAGGTCGCGGCGTACGTGCAGGAGACCGGCTCGCTGCCGACGGACCTGTCGCAGGTCCCGCAGATCGACGAAGGCCTGATGACCGACCCGTGGGACACGCCGTACAAACTCGAGGTGATCGACCCGGGCGCCGAGGAGTACCTCATCCGCTCGGCCGGGCCGGACAAGGTCTTCGACACCGAGGACGACATCACGAACCCCGACAACAACTGAGCGCACACAACCGCAGACCCTCCCCTACCCCTCCCACACGTGGGAGGGGTTTTTCTGTGCGCAACGAAAAAGGGTTGAGCGATCGCTCAACCCGAGGAGCACGATTCGGATGGCTGATTCGCTTTACGCGAGTTCCGGGAACATGTCCTTCACGACCTTGACGAGGTCCTTCACGTGGCTGACGGACTCGGCCATGAGTTTGGACTCGGCGTCGTTGAGCGGGAGGTCGAGGACCTTCTCGACGCCCTTGGCGCCGAGGATCGCGGGCACGCCCACGAAGTAGCCGCCGATAGAGTATTCCTTCTCGCAGTAGGCGGCGACGGGGAGGATGCGCTTCTTGTCCTTGAGGATGGCCTCAGCCATCTGGATCGTGCCGGACGCGGGGGCGTAGTAGGCGCTGGTGCCCATGAGCTTGACGATCTCGCCGCCACCGACCTTGGCGCGTTCGACGCAGGCGTTGATCTTGTCGTCGGAGAGGAGCATCTGGATGGGGATGCCGTGGACGCTGGTGAAGCGCGGGAGCGGGACCATGTCGTCGCCGTGGCCGCCGAGGAGGAGGGCGGAGATGTCTTCAACCGAGCAGCCGAGTTCCATGGCGAGGAAGGCGCGGAAGCGGGCGACGTCGAGCGCGCCGGCCTGGCCCATGATGCGGTGGGCCGGGAAGCCGGTGACCTTCCACGCGGTGTAGACCATCGCGTCGAGGGGGTTGGCGACGACGATGACGGTGGAGTCGGGCGCGTATTCCTTGATGTTCTCGCTGACGCTCTTGACGATCTTGACGTTGGTGTTGATGAGGTCGTCGCGGCTCATGCCGGGCTTGCGGGGCAGGCCGGCGGTGATGACGACGATGTCGGAGTTGGCGATGTCCTTGTAATCGCTGGTGCCGGTGATCATCGAGTCGAAGCGCTCGATGGGCGCGCAGCAGAAGAGGTCGAGGGCCTTGCCCTTGGCGACGCCCTCCTTGTCGGGGATGTCGAGGAGGACGATGTCGCCGAGTTCCTTGGCGGCGGCCCAGTGGGCGCAGGTCGCGCCGACGTTGCCGGCGCCGATGATGGAGATCTTGGGGCGACGAATCGCGGGCTGGGCCATGGAACTCGGGTCCTCTCTCGAAAGCGATGTTGGGGGAAGGTTCGCCTCCGGCGCGGGGATCGGCGTCGGAGGGCGGGATGGTAGGACCGGGGGCGCCGAGGGTCAGTGCACAAAAATGCACCGGGCCGACCCTTGAGGGGGAGGTCGGCCCGGTGCGCACAGGAGTTCGACGGCGAGCCCTTGCCTGGAACCGATCTCTCTCAACGCTTCCCGCTTCTCAACAACGCGGTGGAGAGGACTCGGCCGTCGATTGTGCCCCCAGTTGCCCCCGGAATCCGTCGTGAAGGGACGGAGGTGGCAGATTGGCCCCGAAGTCGGAACGTGGTGTGTCAGCGGCGTTGGCGTCGGGAGGCGAAGGCGCCCGCGAGGGCCAGCAGCGCGCCCGCGCCGGGCGTCGGCGTCATGGCGCCGAGCGCGGCGGCGGTGCTTGCGGCGTACGCGGCGGTCGTGAGCGCGGCGACAGCCACGCCCGCGGCCGCGATGATCGCGCGGGAACGCATGGGCTTATCCCTTCGAGCCAACGAAACGGTCGGCGGGTGGTGCGGGCCTTGTCCACGCGTGATCGGGGGAAAACGCCCTGCGAGGCCCGTCGCAACGCGTCGATCACTTGAGTCGCCGGGAGTGTTGCGGGCGATTCGGAGAACTCAAGTCCGGGGGAAACACCTGAACGAACTCTGCGCAGTGTGCGCGCGGCGGTATGCTCGGGGGGATGGCCAGTCTCACCGCGCAGCGTTTCACCCCGTTCGGCACCACGATCTTCGCGGAGATGACCGCGCTGGCGCAGAAGCACGACGCGGTGAACCTCGGGCAGGGGTTCCCCGACTTCGACGGGCCGCTGTTTGTCAAGGAGGCGGCGGTCGAAGCGCTGACGACGAAGCACAACCAGTACGCGCCGCTGGGAGGCGTGCCGGAACTGACGGAGACGCTCGCGTCGATGTGGACGCGCGAGACGGACATCGCGTGCGACGCCCGGGCGCACGTCACGGTGACGGCGGGATGCACCGAGGCGATCGCCGCGGCGCTGCTGGGGCTGGTGAACCCGGGCGACGAGGTGATCCTGTTCGAGCCGTACTACGACTCGTACCGGGCCGCGGTGGCGATGGCGGGCGGCACGCCCAGGTTCGTGACGCTGAAGGCGCCGGAGTTCGGGTTCGATCGCGGCGCGCTGGCGGCGGCGTTCACGAAGAAGACGAGACTGATCCTCGTGAACACGCCGCACAATCCGACCGGGCGGGTGTTCACGCGCGAGGAACTCGCGACCATCGCGGAGTTGTGCGTGGCGAACGACGTTCTCGCGCTGACCGACGAGGTGTACGAGCGGCTCGTGTTCGACGGCGAGCACCTGCGGCTGGCGACGTTCCCGGGGATGGCGGAGCGCACGCTGACGATGTCGTCGCTGGGGAAGACGTTCTCGCTGACG
Organism: Phycisphaerales bacterium; assembly: GCA_052168195.1. Taxonomy (GTDB): domain Bacteria; phylum Planctomycetota; class Phycisphaerae; order Phycisphaerales; family UBA1924; genus JAHBXC01. The sequence goes on along the minus strand of JBQLZI010000092.1, from coordinate 142 downwards.
GGGTGGAAGATCGGCTGGGCGATCGGGCCCGAGGAGATGACGAGGGCGATCCGGGCGGCGCACCAGTTCCTGACGTTCGCGGTCGCGACGCCTCTCCAGCGGGCGGCGGCGGCGGCGCTGGCCTCCCCCCCTTCGTACTACG
>JBQLZI010000091.1:0-9288 GCA_052168195.1 Phycisphaerales bacterium | reverse complement strand
GCCGTCGAAGACGATCGTGCGGACGTGCGGCGCGTCGTCGCCGACGCGCTCGTCGCGCATGTCGAGGTCGAGGAGGAAACTCACGCGGTTCTCGCGGCGGGTCAGCGACCGCGCGGTCCCGTCGACCGGGTTGAAGCCCTGCGCCTGCTCGTCGGTCTTCAGAGTGGCTTTCTTGCCTTCGCCGCTGACGGTCAAGGTGAATCCGCCGCCGCTCCATTCCCCGTCGATGGGGTCGGGCTTGGCCGCGTTGATCTCGTAGCGGGCGCCGTCGACCCAGACGTCGCGTATGGTCGACTTGGGGTCGAAGAGGTCGCCGTCGACGAGCACCATGTTCGCGGCGTGGCCCGGCGCGACGCGGCCGACTTTGCCGGCGACGCCGAGGATCTCGGCGGGCGTGATGGTCAGCGCGGCGAGGGCGGCGTCCTTGTCGAGCCCGCGATCGATCGCTTCCTTGAGGTTCTTGCGGAAATCGTTCTTGTTGCGCAGGCGGTCTGTGGTCAGGGCGACCTTCACGTCCGCATCGAGGAGACGGCGGACGTTGGTGGGCGCCTGATCCCAGAACAGCAGCGTGGAGAGGGTCGTCGACTCCTCGTCGGAGCGCGGCGCGATCTTCGGCGCTTCGGGGAAGTTCAGCGGCACGATGAACGCGGCGCCGGTGTCCTTGATCGCGTCGAGGCGGCGGAACTCGTTGCCCGCGCCCGCGATGATGGCGGTGCGTTCGAATTCCGCGGCGACTTTGTGCGCACGGAGCGCTTCCTGCTCGTCGCCCACGACGAAGAGCAGCGGCGCGTCCTCGGTCGCGTGCAGCGCATCGAGCGCGTCCGCGGGGGCCGGGCGGGCGCGGTCGTCGCCGCGCTTCGCGTAGTCCTCGAGGTCTTGGCGGCGCCACTGCGCGTCGAGCATGGTCTGGCGGACGAGCGCGATGGCGCCCATCTGCGAGCCGGGATAGGAGCGGGCCGACCAGCCGCTCGACTCGAACGCGATGGTCTGGAACGCGGGGTCGGCGATGGCCTGCTTGGAGGACTCGCCCACCGCGGGCTCGTCGGCGAGCGACACCACCGCGCCGGTTCCGCGGAAGACGCCTTCCTTCGGCGCGAGCGCGGCGACCGTGAAGCCGAGTTTGCGGAGGGCTTCCTTGTCTCTCGACGAGAGCCCGGGACCGTCGAGCGCGCTGCGCTGCGGGGTGACCTTGCTGTTCCAGTGGGCGCCCGGGTCGTTCTCGGCGGGCTTGGGAGCGTCGACGGGGACGTAGGCGTCGATAAGGCCCGGGTAGATCGTGAGACCGTCGCACTCCCACACGCGGGCGCCCTCGGGGGCGAGTCCGCCCGCACGGACGGACTCGATCACGCCGTCACGGACGATGACGGTGGCGTTCTCGATGGTCGTTCCCGGTTCGACGATGACGGTGGCGCCCGTCAGGGCGTGCCAGCCGCCATCCAGGGCGAGCGGGCCGTTCGTCGGCGCCGGCTGGGCGACAAGCGAGGGAGCGACGAGGAGCGACGCGGCGAGTCCTGCGGCGAGAGCCCAGGACGCGGGGCGTCGGGACGGTGTGGCGGGGGTTCTGGGACCTGTCATGGCCCGAATGTACCGGGAGCCATCGTCGAAGGTGCGGACAACCGGTGTCCGCTCGGGAGGAGGACGGAAAAACAAACGCGGCCGAATCGCGTGGGCGAAACGGCCGCGTGTGTCGTTGGTTGGCGTCGCGGGTCGTCGCGGCGCCGGGCGTTTCAGAGGAGTGCTCCGTGGAGCACCCTGTCAGACGCGGTTTCGGAGCGGAGGTTCCGAACCGTGTCGGGGCAGGAGTTATCGGCCCCTGTCGTCCGCGATGCGCTCCAGGAGGCGCTCGATGCGCTCCATGCGCTCCTCGAGGGCCTTCAGACGGGCGTCGTCATCGCCGGAGCGCGCCTGACCGATGCCGCGGGGCGCGGCAGGGGCGCCGGGAGCGCGGGGGGCACGCGGGGCGACGATCACGCCGCGGCCGTTGGCGTCGCGTTCGAGGAACTCGATCTGCGGCAGACTCCGCAGGGTCTGGGCGTCTCCGCCGGCGGCTTCGACGGCCTGCTTCACCTGCGCGAGGGCCTGCTCGATCTGGCGCTGCACATCCACGGTGCTGAGTTCGCGGATCGCGCGCTCGTAGGCCTCGCGGATCTCTTCGGCGACGCCCTCTTCCGCGAGCGTGTTGTGGAGACGCTCGGACATGTCCTCCATGCGCTCCTCGAGCGTGATCCTGAGTTCGTCGAGGCGTTCACGCTGCGTGGCGAGCGCTTCCTGCGCACGGACCATGGCCACCTCGACTTGTCGGCGCTGCGCGGGGGTCAGGTCCTCGTTGTCGAACAACGCGCCGAAGGGGAAACCGAGTTCCTCGACTTCCTCGCCCTCGATCACCACTTCGCCGAAGGGCGTGTCAGACACCGGCACGACCTTGATGTCCTGGGTCTTGCCGCCGCGGAGGACGGTGAGGCGAACGGGCTCGCCTTCGCCCTTGGAGGCGAGCACTTCCTGCAGGCGCACGACGGTGGCCGGGGTGTCGCCGTCGATCCGGGTGATGACATCGAAGCGCTGAAGGCCGGCTTTCTCGGCGGGGCGACCCTTGTTGACGTTGTCGACAACGATGACCTCGTCGGGCTTCACGCCGAGTTGGGCGGCGAGGGCCTCTCCGGGCGTCGAGGCGTAGATGCCGATCACGCGCCGGGGCTGCGCATCGGACACCCAGCCGCGCGCGGTCGCGCTCGAAGCGTCGGGGCGCAGCCGGAGGCGGTTCTGGTTCTGGCTGGCGCGGCGTTCCTCCTCGCGGATGCGTGCGACGGCGGAGCGCTCGGCGGGCTGGCCGTGCCACGTGATCTCGTGCTTCTGGCCGTCGAACATCGGCGCCATGAACTCGGCGATGACGGACTCGTCGGGCGCGTAGATGATGACTTTGCCCTCGCGGACCTTGCCGTGGGCGTTGCTGACGCGCTTCCCGTCGACCTCGACGCTGAGGTTGCGGATCGAGTCCCCGTCGAGCAGGAGTTCGATGACGCGCGTGCCGTCGGTGAAGGAGGCCTGCATCTGCTTGCCGCCCGGCTTGGGCGAGAAGACGAGCACGGTGTCGTCGGTGCGCTCGATGGTGACGGTGCGCTGACGCTGCGTGTTGTCGTCGTCGGACGTCCAACTGAAGACGCCCCCGGACTTGTGGTCGCGGTCGTCGTGGCGCTCGATGATGATCTCGCGGCGGTCTTCGTGCTGCTGGGCGAGCGCGGCGCCGGCGCTGGCGAACAGGGCCGACGCGCAGAGGGTTCTGAGAAGCATGGCGTGGTCTCCGATGAGCCGGGCGTCTTGCCGGCGGGGTGGGTTCGTGTTCACACCACGGGACGCGCGAGGCGGCGGGCCCCGTCGGCGAATCCCGCGGAAATCAACGGGTTAGAGCGGGGCGCCGCGCGAGAACGCGCTGCGGTCGGCGGGCACGGGCACGGGACGACCGGCGTCGGACTGGCCAACCTCGTAGACCTGATCGACGACGACGCGCTCGACGAGCGGGCGCACGAACGTGATCTGGGCCTTGCCGTCGGCGGTAGGCACGGTCTCGAGCATGACCATGGGCATCTCGCCCACGACGCGGCCCTCGGCCTTGCCGTTGGCCATATAGGCTTCGAGCAGTTGCTCGGGGGTCAGGTTGCCCGTCACGCCGGCCTGCAGGGCCTGGGTGGTCTGCTGCTGTTGCTGGAGCGAACGCACCTGCGCGAAATTGCCGATCCACGCGAGCGCGACGACCGCGGCGACGAGCCAGCCGCCCCAGACGCGAAGGCGCGTATTCCAGGCGCGCTCGAGACGCAGCGAGGGGTGGGGCAGGTCGACCAGTTCCGCGACGGTCAGCGCGTCCTCAACGCCTCGCTGGAGCGCGGCGTGGGCGCGCTGCGCCTCCGCGAGCCGGGACCAGACCGACGGGTCGCGCTCGGCGACCACGTCGAGTTCGGCCCAGTCGGCCGGGGTGGCTTCCCCGTCGACGACGCGGTTGATGAGCACGTCGTCGCGGGGGTCTTCGGGGCGTCGAGGTGTGGGTTCGAGGTCGGTCATCGGGTCACTCTCTCTCGCTCGCAGCGGGGCGAACGGCCTTGGCTTCCAGTTCCTCGCGGAGCATGCGTCGGGCTCTGGAGAGCCGGGTCTCCACGGTGGTGACGGGCACGCCCATCACGTCCGCGATCTGCTTGTACGACATGCCGCGGACGCAGCGAAGCAGGAGGGGCTCGCGGTACTCCTCCGGCAGGCGTTCGGCGGCGGCCATGGCGCGGCGCGCCTCCTCGCCGTTCATCGATCCCTCGGGCGTGACGCCGAGCGAGTCGTCCGGCGTGGGCGCGCCGTCCGGGTCGGCGTCGACGGTTCTGACCAGGCGAAGCCGCCTCGTGCGGGTCCGTCCCGCGGTCCGGGCGGCGTTGATCGCGATGGCGCGCATCCACGGGCGGACGGTCGCGGGGTCGCGGACCTCCCCAATGCGCTGCACGACTTTCAGGGCCACGTCCTGAAGCAGATCCTCGAGGTCGGCGCTGCGTGGCTTGTGCGCGAGGATCGCCGCGGCCAACCATCGGCGGTTGACCTCCCAGAGGGTTCTGATCGCCTGCGGGTCTCCCGCGATGGCGCGCTCGGCGTGTGTCTGTCCGTCGTGCACTGGGCCGGGTCCCTGAGTTCCTCTCGAGTGATGACGCGCGGCGGGCGCTCACCCGTCGCGGTTCGACGCGATTTCTTCGAGATCGGGTCCGGAGAGTTCCGAACCCTCCTCTTTGCCGTCGGAACGGGCCGATATGCTTGCCTTCCGCGACCTTTCCCGAACACCGCCCGGACGCCCGATGGCCGAACTCCCCCACGCCAGCATGACCCTCGGCGAGCACCTGGAGGAACTCCGCCGCCGGGTGCTCTTCGGGATGCTCGGGATCGTGCCGCTGCTGGCGCTGGGGTTGATCTTCGGCGACGAGATCCTGCGGCTCCTGCTCATCCCGGTCGAGCGGGCGCTGCTGCGGGCCGGCCAGGCGCCGACGCTGCAGGCGCTGTCCCCGATCGAGACATTCGCGTCGTACATCAAGGTGGGAGTCGTCGTCGCGATCCTGCTGGGCGTTCCGTGGCTGGTGACGCAGTTGTGGCTGTTCGTCCGCCCGGGGCTGTACGACCACGAGCGCCGCTTCGCGCGCCTGCTCGTGCCGCTGAGCGTCGTGCTGACCCTCGCGTCGGCGGCGTTCCTCTACTTCGTGATGCTCCCGGTGATGCTGTACTTCCTGATCTCGTTCGGGAGCAGCATCGGGCGCCACGCGCCGATCACCGCGCCGCTGCCCGAGGGCGTCACCCTGCCGATCGCGCCGGTGCTGACGTTCGACCCTTCCGATCCGGTCGAAGGCGCGATGTGGGTGAACGGGCCGCTGCGCCAACTGCGCATCCACGTGGGCGACGACGCGGGCACGCTGACGGCGCCGCTGATCGGCAGCGGGCTGATCGCGCAGCAGTACCGGCTGCGCGAGTACGTTGATCTCGTGTTCACACTGGGCATCGCGTTCTCGGTGGCGTTCCAGGCGCCGATCGTGGTGATGCTGCTGAGTTGGGTCGGCATCGTCGAGCCGCGGACGCTGGGCAAGTACCGCAAGCACATCATGCTCGGATGCATCGTGGCCGCCGCGGTGCTGACGCCGACGGGCGACCCGGTCACGCTCGCGCTGATGACCGCGCCCCTCTACATCCTGTTCGAACTGGGGCTGACGCTCTCGCGGTTCGTGCCGGCGCGACGGGTGGCCCAGGGCGTGTTCAAGAAGGAATCGTGGACCGACGCGGACGAGGGCGACGAGTGATCCCCCGGAAAGCGCCGGAATCGGCGCCCTCGTGGCTCGTGCGCACGCTGCGCCGGTGGGGCGTGCTGCGCGAGCCCACGCCGCCGAAAGGGCCGGAGACCGATCTCGACGTGCGCATGATGCGCCGCGCGCTGGACCTCGCGCGACGGGCGGCGGCCGTGGGGGAGGCGCCCATCGGGGCCGTCGTGTACGAGACCGCTTCGGGGAAAGTCCTCGCCGAGGCGCACAACCTCCGCGAGCACAACGGCGACCCGACGGGCCACGCGGAATTGATGGCCATCCGCGACGCGGCGATGAAGCGCGGGGACTGGCGCCTGAACGATTGCAGCCTGGTCGTGACGCTCGAGCCGTGCCCGATGTGCGCCGGCGCGATCGTCAACGCGCGTGTGGGCCGCCTCGTCTACGGCGCGACCGACCCCAAGGCCGGCGCGGTGACGACGCTCTACGAGATCTGCTCGGATCCGCGGCTGAACCACCGGATCGCGCCAATCGGCGGTGTCTGCGCGGACGAAGCCGGAGAATTGCTCAGCGCGTTCTTCCGGCAACGAAGAGAGGCGAGGAAGGCGAAGAAGCGGGAGTAATCACCCGCCCTCTCCCGGCTGCTCGCCGCGCTCGCATCCACCCTCTCCCAGCGGGAGAGGGTGCCGGATCAGCCCATCACGACCTGTTCTTCGCCGCGGCCCTTGCGGGCGCCGTTGACCGGCTGCTCCTGCGTCGTGACCCCCAGCGCGCGGAGTTTCGCGTGGTGCGCATCCACGTGCACCTGCCAGAAGTGGTCGAACGAGGCGGCGATGTTGTAGCGCTGCATGCGGTTGTGCGCTGCGCGGCCCATGCGTTCGCGGCGCTCGTCGTCTTCGAGCATCTCCACGATCGCTTCGGCCCAGCGGGTCTCGTCCTCGTTGGGGATCACCAGCCCGGTGAGGGCGTGGTCGACCATCTCCTTGGGGCCGCCCTTGTCGGTGACGATCACGGGCAGGCCCGACGCCTGGGCCTCCATGACGACCTGCCCGAGCGTGTCGGTGATGCTCGGGAAGACGAAGAGGTCGGACGACGCGTAGAGGCGGGAGAGTTCCTCGCCGTGGCGGAAGCCCAGGAAGTGGGCCGCGCCGGTCCGGGCGATCTGCGCCTTGGTCAGGCGCTCCTGCATGCCTTTGCGGAACGGCCCGTCGCCGATGACGACGAGTTCCGCGTCGATATCGCGTTCGACGAGGAGGCGCTGCACTTTCGCCCAGACGCGCTCGAGCATCGGGAGGTTCTTCTCGACGCTCACGCGGCCGCAGTACACGACCTTCCGCGAGGACTCGCGGAGCCCGAGGGGCGCCCAGACGGATTCGTCGCGGTAGTTGACGTGGAACGCGTCGGTGTCCATACCCGGGAGGAGGGGTTTGACCTTGTCGCCGGCGAAGCCGAGTTTGTCGAGCGAGGTCATGTAGTCGCGCGAGCGGGTGAGGATGGTCTTGTAGGGCGTGTAGAACGCCTTCATGAACTTCTCGGAGATCCAGGTGTAGGTCTCGTCCTCGAAGAGGCGGTCGATGTAGGCGGGGAAGTCGGTGTGGTAGACGCCGACGACGGGGCACCGGAAGATCGCGGCGCAGAGCAGGCCGAGCGTGCCGATGGGTCCGGGCGTCGCGACGTTGATGACGTCGGGCTTGAAGTCCTGGATGTAGCGGAGCACGGGCAGGAGCGGAGGCAGCGCGAAGTCGAGGTTCTCGTAGCGCGGCATCGGCCGGGAGAAGACCGGCTCGAAGTTCACGACGTTGGGGCGCGGGTCCATCTTCATGCGCGTCGAGGTGAGGACGGTCATCTCGCGCCCGCGCATCCGCGACTGGTCGGCAACGTTCTGGATGAAGCGCGACACGCCGTTCACGTCGGCGAGCGTGTCGGTGAACATCACGACGCGGGGCTGCTTGCTCATGGGGTGCTGGCCGGCTCCGTGGCTGGCGATCTCGTGCTCGACCCTGGTGAGCAGATCGCGTTCCTTGTGCTCGCTGAACATCGCGATGAGGTACGGCGCCTGGGCGGCGGCGGTGAGAAGGTACCCCACGACGTTGCGGACCGTGCCCGACGCGTCCTTCTTCGCGACGCTCGCGAGCGCGCCGGAGATCATCGCGTCGGCGAGGGTCTGGGAGAGGTCGGCGAAGAAGTCGGCCATGCGCTCGTGGCTGGCCATGGGCGGGCCGTCGTGGGCGCCGCGGGGCAGATCGCGCACGTCGGCGAGACGCCGGGCGATGTCGGGGTATTTCTTGAGGAGCGGCTCGACGCTGGTCCGCAGCGCGAGCAGCAGGGGGTCGGGGCCCTTCTTCCTGCCGGTGATCTTGGCGCACGCCTTCTTCTTCGCGATGTGGGCGGCGAGTTTGACCTTGCCCGGCGACGGGATCGACACGCCGCCGAAGCGGACGAGTTTGCTCGCCACGTACTGGCCCTTGGTGGACAGCATGTGGTGCATCGTCCGGCCGTAGTGGTTGAGACCGACGGCGGTGATCTGATGGGCGAGAACCTCGGCGCCGCCGAGTTCGCCGCCGACGATCGCCTCGGCGTTCATGGCGCGTTCGACGAAGTCGAGGGGCTCGCGGATCTTCAGACCGGAAGGGCAGCGGACGCCCGCCCACGCCTTACCGACGTTGAGCAGGCCGTGGTCATCGGAGCCGGCGGTGACGCCTTTCACCCACGCCCGGGGATGGAGGGGGCGCAGGGAGTGCTTGACGGCGAGTTCGTCGATGCGCCGGGGCGAGAGGGTGCGCAGGTAGCGCTCCATCGCGTCGCGTCGCGGGCCGCCGTGCGCGCCGTTGATGAGTTCGAAACTGCGGAAGAGCAGCACGCACTTCTCGAGGTGCTCGACGGAGTAGCCGCGCGACTGGGCGTGGAGCGGGTGCGCCAGCGAATGCGGAAGGTTGCGTTCCGCGAGCCACGCGGCGAACGCGTAGACGTCGTCGCGCAATCCGAGCGTCGTGATCTGTTCGTCGAGTTCCGGCGTGAGGCCGTAGACGAGGACGTGGAGTTTCACCCGGTCCTCGGGGAAGCGGACGGTGACTTCCTGCCCGATGAGGACGTGGGGGTAGCCCCTCTCGACGAGGGAGAGGGCGCCGCGGATCGTGTCGTGGTCGGTGATGGTGACGAGGTCCATGCCGCGGGTGACCGCCTGCATGTAGACCTCTTCTGGCTCGGAGTAGCACTCCGGCGCGTCGACCCAAGAGGCGGCGTGGATGACCGGGCCCGCGGAGGCGGTGGAGTGGACGTGCATGTCCATCCGGGTGAGGCCCGCGAGGTCGACCGGCTCGGTCTTCGGGGTCGGTGCGGGCGCGGAACCGGGGGCGGCGCCGCGGCGCTGGGTCGCGGGACGACGGAAGGGGGCGGGATCGGTGGGTGCAAAGTGCGTCATCGTGACGGCTCTCCGAGCCGTGCCGGGCCGGTCGCTCTGATGCGGCCGAAGCCCGACGCGGGGCTTTGCTTGGCTTCGCCGCGCGTCCTTGGCGGCCGCGTG
>JBQLZI010000090.1:0-9303 GCA_052168195.1 Phycisphaerales bacterium | reverse complement strand
GGATCGTGAACAGGTCGAACGACTGCGCGAACAGCGCCCAGATGCTGGTGCTCTCGGCCTCGGCGGCGTCCTGCGCGAGCGTGAAGGTCGGAATCAACGGCGACTGCAAAGGGCTCGCTCCGATCCGGAAGGGGGGAAACGGGTCAGGGGAGAGGGTATCGGCGGTACGCACGCGAGGGGAGCGCGGGTCCGTCGGCGTTCTATCGGCGTTCGCCCGTCACGGGGTTGTGCCAGATCCGCCCGTCGCGCGCCAGCAGTTCGTCGCTCGACTGAGGCCCCCACGAGCCCGGCTCGTACGTCTCGATGCGCTCGCGGAGTTCCTCGCTCTCGAGGAGGGGCTGGCACACCTCCCACGCGCCCTCGACCTCGTCGCGGTGCTTGAACAGCAGACGGTCGCCGCGCATCGCGTCGAGGATCAGCGGGCCGTACGCCTCCACGGGCGCGGCGTGGAACGCCTCTTCGTAGTCCATGTCCATCTTGGCGCTCTCGATCCGGAACCGCGTGCCCGGGACCTTGGTCTCGAAGCGCAGGGAGATCCCTTCGTCGGGCGCGATGTTGATGATGATCCGGTTCGGGGGCCGCGTCATCCCCTTCGCGAAGGGCTCGTCGCCCTTGAAGAGCCAGTCGGGTGGCCGCTTGAACTGCACGACGATCTCGGTGAGTTTCTTCGCCATGCGCTTGCCCGAGCGCAGGTAGAAGGGCACGCCCGCCCAGCGCCAGTTATCGATGTGGCACTTCATCGCGCAGAACGTGTCGGTGCGCCGCGACGGCTCCACGCCCTTCTCGTTCACGTACGCCGGCTCCGCGCCGTGGGCGCCGTAGCGCCCGAACGCTGCGAACAGGTGGGCGTCCTCCGGGCGGATGCGCCGGGCCGATTCCAGCACCTTGATGCGCTCGCGGGCAAGCGCGTCGGCGTGCATGCTGCTGGGGGTCTCCATCGCGACGAGCGTCATGACCTGCACGAGGTGGCTCTGGAGCATGTCGCGCAGCGCGCCCGCCTCGTCGTAGTACGAGGCGCGGTCCTCCACCCCGATGCGCTCGGCCGCGGTGATCTGGATGTGGTCCACGCTGTCGCGGTTCCAGATCGGCTCGAAGATCGTGTTCGCGAACCGGAACACGAGCACGTTGCGGACCAGTTCCTTGCCCATGTAGTGGTCGATGCGGTAGATCGCGTCCTCGTCGAACGCGCGCCCGAGGGCGCGGTTGAGCGAACGCGCCGACTCGAGGTCATACCCGAAGGGTTTCTCGACGATGATCCGCCGCCACGGCGCCGCGCCGCGGTCGACCGCGCACCACCGCTTGCCCTCGCCCACGAGCCCTTCCTCGGCCAGGTGCGCGACCAGCGGCTTGTAGATCGACGGCGCAACCGACAGGTAGTACAGCACGTTCGGTTCGGCCGCCGCGGCGTTCGCCCCGCCCCGGATGTCGTGCTCAAGCGCAAGCGTCTCGATGCGCTCCTGGAGCGTGCGGAAATCCTGCGCCTTGGTCGCGTCCAGCGGCTGGTAGTGCACGCGGCGCGCGAAACGCTCCCACGCCTGCTCGTCAAAGCCCGGCGCGTGCTCCTTGGCCGGGCCGTGGAGCCGCTGCCGGAACTCCGCGTCGCTCAAGGGCGTGCGCGAGCAGCCCACCACGGCGAACGACTCGGGGAGCGACCCGTCGCGGACCATCTCGTAGAGCGACGGGATGAGTTTGCGCTCGGTGAGGTCGCCCGAGGCGCCGAAGATCACCAGGATGCATGGTTCGGGGTGGGCGGACGCGGCTTGGTGGGGCATCGGGCGCATCGTGCAGGGGCGGGGCGCGTCCGTCAAACGGCCGGCGTCCGCGGGCGCGAAGTTGACTCACCTTTGTGTGTTTGTAGTTTGATCGGTTTTGCGGGTGTCCCGGGTTGGCTACGTTCATCGCCCGCATGACATCGCCGCGCTCCCGAGCCGCGGTTCGTGCCCGACGCTCCTTCCGGGGCCGGGGATTCACGCTCATCGAGGCGCTGGTCGTCGTTGCGGTCCTGTCCGTGCTGACGGGCGTGCTCGTGCCAGCGCTCGGTTCGGCCCTTCGCGCGACGCGCACCGCCCGCTGCATGGCGCAGGTGAAGTCCCTGCAGCAGGAGACCGCCGTCTGGTCCACCAGCAACAAGGACGACCTGCCCGGGATCAACACCACCGGGCGGCCCTTCCTGCGATTCCCAGACTTCACCGACCTCTGCGGCACGACGACGCAGACCACGCCCACCAGCGTGTGGGACTGGATCAGCCCCGTCGCGGGCGCGACGCACAACCTCAGCGCGAACCGCGCCAAACGCACCGCAGAGATCTTCGACCGGCTCGCCTGCCCCGAATCCGCGGGGATGAACGACGCGCTCTACGGCCCGGCGAACGTGCCGGATTTCGCCGACTTCGACGCGATCCACCGCGCGTCGGGGTTCCGCCAGATCAGTTATCTCTCGCCCGCGTCGTTCCACCTGCTGGGCAAGCGCGAGTCGGGGGGCAACCCGTGGGCCGCGCCCAGCGGCGGGTGGCACTACCCCTACAGCGGGCCGGTGATCACGCCCGGCGGCTACAAGCCCAAGATGTACACCGTCGGCGCGCCCGCGACGAAGATCTGGGTCGCCGACGGCACGCGCTACGTCGCCGCGCCCGACCTCCTCGATTTCGACATCCACCCGCGCCCGCAGTTCTACGGCTCGTTCACGACCAGTGGGCCGATCTACGTCGGCTCGACCGCGTACGGGCAGGACCCCTCGCAGGTCGAGTTCGCGGGGGGCAGCGCCAACGGCGAGCGCGCCCTGCCGCGCAGCGTGTACCCGTACAACGCGCGGAAGAGTTTCCGTCACAACGGGAAGATCCACGCCGCGTATTTCGATGGGCATGTGGGTTCGCTCACCGAGGTCGAGGCGCGCACCGACGCGACCCCGTGGTACCCCACGGGCAGCGTCTACACCGGCGTGCGCGCCACGGCGGATTCGTTCGCGAATCACGCCGAGGGCGACGTGCTGCAGTGAGTCAGATCGGCAGATCGCCGGTGTCGTCGTCCCACGGGTCGTCGTCGGGTCCGCCGCCGTTGCGCTCGTCGCCCGCCGGACCCTGATCCGCGCTCGCGGGGATGTACCCGGCCATGCCCCCCCGGGGTTTGGGCTCGACGGCGTTCTGGTTCGTGAACTGCGCCGCGCCCGCGTTCGAGTACTCCGCCGGCGCGCTCGCGGAATAGGAGTCGTCGTACCCGCCCGAGTAGTTGCGGAACCGCGTGGTCGCCGAATCCCATTCCATGCGCGCCACGCCCGTCGGGCCGTTGCGCTGCTTGGCGACGATGAGTTCGGCGAGGTTCTCCTTGCCCTCGTTCTCCTCGAACCACGCCGGGTCGTTGATGTGGTAGTACGCCTCGCGGTGCAGGAGCATGATCACGTCGGCGTCCTGCTCGATCGAGCCCGACTCGCGCAGGTCGCTCATGCGCGGGCGGTGGCCTTCGCGCTGCTCGGCGCCGCGGTTGAGCTGCGCGAGGCAGACCACCGGGATGTTCAGTTCACGCGCGAGCGCCTTCACGCCGCGCGAGATGGTCGACACCTCGACCTGCCGGCTCTCGCGGGCGGCGCCGGGGGAACTCATCAACTGGAGGTAGTCGATCATCACGCACTTCACGCCGTGCTGGGCGACGAGGCGCCGGGCGCGCGATCGCATCTGGAGCACCGTGAGCGCGGGCGAGTCGTCGATGTAGATCGGCGCCTCCGCGAGTTCGCCGCAGGCGCGGACGATCTGTCGGTAGTGCTCTTCGTGGAGTTGGCCGGTGCGCAGGCGATGGGAGTCAACGCCCGAGCGCGCCGCGATGAGGCGCTGGGTGACGCTCTGCTTGCTCATTTCCATCGAGAAGACGGCGACGGGGCAGGGCTTGCCGTTGTCGCCGCGCATCGCGATGCCCTCGGCCAGGTTGAGCGCGAGCGCGGTTTTGCCCATCGAGGGGCGGGCGGCGATGATGATCATCTCGCCGCGCTGGAAGCCGCTGAGCATCCGGTCGAGTTCGTCGAACCCGGTCGCGACGCCCGTGACGCCGACGCCCTGATTGGCTTCGAGGGTCTCCATCGCCTCGTGGAGCAGTTCGCTGAGGCGCTGGGGGTCGGTCGTGTCGTTGGTCTGCGCGATCTCGAAGATCTGCTGCTCGGCGACGTCGAGCACCTCCCGGGCGCCGTCGGGCCCGAGTTCGCCCGCGTGGTACGCGTCGTAGAGAATGCGGCTGGCCGCGTCGATCAGGTCGCGGAGTTTGGCCTTCTCGGCGACGATCTTGGCGTAGTAGGGGGCGTTGACGGCCGACGGCACGCTCTCGGCGAGTTGCACGAGGTACTCGGCGCCGCCGATCTGCTCGAGCACGCCCGCGTCTTTCAGCGATTCCGCGAGTTGCACGAGGTCGCCCGACTCGTGGCGGTCGTACGACGCGAGCAGGGCGTCGAAGATGGCGCCGTGGGCGTCGGCGTAGAACGCCCGGCCGGCGGAGACGAGGGAGAGGACGTCCCCGGTGACCTTGGGGTCGAGGATGAGCGACCCGAGGAGAGCCATCTCCGCTTCGGGGGAGTGGGGGGGCTGGCGGTCGAAGAGTTTGCCCACGGACTGCCTTGCGGTGTCCTGGCGCCGCGCGTTGCGGGCGCGTTCGGTTCCGATTCCGTTCGTGTCAGGTCCGAGCATCGTCTCTCCGCCGAGTGGGGCGGGATGATGGCAGGCCGCGTCCGTGCGTCGACCGTACCGACAGGATTTTCACATCCTACCGGACCCCGCAAGCGGGCTGAGCGTGCGCCAGGGCGGTTCTACGATCCCGACATGACCACGCTCGCGCCGACCGATCCCGGGAACGTTGACGCCGTCCGCAGGTGGCTGACCGAGCCGCTCCCGGCCGACCCGTTCCCGGCGCTGCCGGAATGGATCGACGAGGCGGCGTCGAAGGGCCTCCAGCCCAACCCCAACGCGATGACGATCGCGACGGTCGACGAGGACGGCCGCCCGAGCGCGCGGATCGTGCTCTGCCGCGGCGTCAACTTGGACGAGGGCTATATCGAGTTCTTCACCAACACCGAGAGCCGCAAGGGGCTCGCGCTCGGGGCCAACCCGTACGCCGCCGCGCTGTTCCACTGGGACGATCTGAACCGGCAGGTGCGCCTCGAGGGCCCGATCGTGCGCACGCCCGACGACCGCGCCGACGAGTACTTCTCGACCCGTCACCCGGTGGCGCGGCTCGGCGCGTGGGCGAGCGACCAGAGCAGGCCCATCGAGTCGCGCGAGGCGCTGGACGCGAAGGTCCGCGCCGCGGGCGAACGCTTCGGGATCGATCTGGACCGGCTCGCCAGCGAAGGCCGCAGGATGCACGTCGACGTGCCCCGGCCGAAACACTGGGGCGGGTACCGCATCTACGCGGAGCGCGTGGAGTTATGGATCGGCCGCGACGGGCGCATCCACGACCGCGCGCTCTGGACGCGCACGCTGCGCAGCGATGGCGACGCGCACCGCGGGGGTCCGTGGTCGGTGCACCGACTGCAGCCGTAACTCCTTGTCTCGCGTCGCAGAAGCCCCGTGAAAGTAGGGGATGTGCGCCGAGTCTGCAGGAAGCGGATTGCGTTGTCCGAAGAGCGCGGTAGGTTCGACATGAATCCTCACGCGGCTCCGCACAGGCCCGTGTGAGCACGGGCTCGCCGCGAACGACGGCTTCGGCGAACGCACAACGCCGCGCCGCCAAAATCGGAAGAGGATGGAACAAGGAGATGGGAATGGCTACACGCACAACCGTGTGGAGCGGTGTCGCTGCGCTCGCGATGGGCGCGACCGCGACAGCCGGAATGGACATGGGCAACCCGATCCTCGAGATCGGCGGCGGGACCGGCATGACCTTCGCGCAGGCGATGCAGAACGGGCTCATCCGCCCGTGGGACCCCGCGACCGTGTCGGGCATCGCGCAGCAGTTCTACCAGACGCAGGGTCCGACGGCGTTCGTCGCGTCGTCGCTCACCCCCGATCTCGCGGTCGACCTCAACGGGCAGACGCACGAGGGCTCGCTGGTCATGCAGTGGAACCCGCTGATGCAGGGCGAAGACCTCGCTGTCGCGGCGTTCGACCTCGATCTGCGCGGCATGGGCCGCGGCGGGAACCCAGGCATCGACCTCCGCGGCGGATCGGTCCACTTCTGGGTCGGCGCGCCCACCGGCGTGTGGGACCTCTCCGTCGAACTGCTCGACGCCAACGGCAACTGGCGCGGGTGGTTCCTCTCCATGCCGCCCACCGGGTGGTCCGAGCAGTGGATCAACTTCGATGAGTTGGACCAGAACGGCTGGGGCTTCTACGAAGACGACGGGTTCGACCTCTGGAGCGTCGTGGGCATCCGCTTCGATGAGGCGGGGTCCACCTCGATGACGTTCCCCGTGCCGCCCGACGGGTCGCAGCCCGGCTTCTGGGACTGGAACGCGTTCAACCACATCACGCTCGTGCCGACCCCCGGCGCGGCCGCGGTCCTGATGCTCGCAGGGGGAGTTGTTGCGCGGCGTCGCCGCTGAAGCGTCGCCCTGTTCTCTGGGAGGAACGAGAGAGCAACGACTCCCCATAGATCCCGGCGCGCCGTCTCATCGCGGCGCCGCCGGGATTTCTCTTTTCGCCGTTCGGGTGGCCAACAATCCGGCGTGCTCGGCGTCCCGCTCCAGATCGGCCCGGTTCGGCTCGAATCGAACCTCCTGCTCGCGCCCATCGCGGGCTACTGCGACCTCGCGTTCCGCCTCGTCGCGCGCTCGTGGGGAGGCGTCGGCCTCGCGTGCACCGACCTGCTCTCGCCCCAAGGGCTGCTCCGGGGCACGGCCACGTCGCTCGACCTCGCGCGCACCACCGACGAGGACAAGCCCGTCGGCATGCAGTTGTACGGCGGCGACGGGGACATCCTCGCCGAGGGCGCACGCTGGGCGGTTCAACACGGCGCGACCGTCGTCGACATCAACATGGGCTGCCCCGTCGACAAGGTCACCAAGAAGGACGGCGGATCGAAACTCCTCTGCGATCCCTGCGGCACGCTGCGCATGGTCGAGAAGATCGCCCGCGCGGTGGAGGAGGAATCCGGCGGCAGCGTGCCCCTGACCGCCAAACTCCGGCTGGGCTGGACGATGGACGTCGACGTCGCGCCGTTCCTCGCGCCGAGACTGATCGACGAGGGCTGCGTCGCGATCACCGTGCACGGGCGCTACACCGAGCAGAAGTTCCGCGACTCGTGCCGCCTCGACGGCATCAAGCGCGTCGTCGACGCGGTGCACGGGCGGGCGCCCGTCATCGGCAACGGCGACGTGAAGACCCCCGACGACTGCCTGCGCATGCTGCGCGAGACGGGGTGCGCCGGAGTGATGATCGGCCGGGGGGCGCTCTCGGCGCCGTGGCTGTTCCGGGACTGCTGGCACGCGCAGCGCGCCGCCGCGGGATTGGCGGATGGGCCGGCGCTGGGCGAGCCGACGGAGATCGAGAAGATCGAGACCGTGCGCCGGTACTTCGAACGCATGCGCGCGTTCCGCGACGACCGATACGCGATGATGCAGATCCGCCGGCGCATCACCTGGTTCGGCAAGCGGCTCGGCCCGTGCAAGCCCATGAAGGAGCGCGTGCGCACGGCCAAGGACCCCGCGGAGGTCCACGGCGCGCTCGACGAGTTCCTCGCGGGCGGCCTGCGCTGGTTCGACCACGAGGACCGAACGATCGCGCTGGAAGATGAGCGCGACGAGGTCGCCGCCTGAGTGACGAAAAGAAAGCGCCCCGGCTTCGGGGGCCGGGGCGCGTGGGGATCTGGTCAGGGTTGATCGTTCAGGCGATCAGGTGGTGCCGGCGCCGGCCTTGGTCGCGGCGTCGCCGCCGGACTTCTCGCCGTCCTCGTCGGACTCGCTCGCGACGGTCTCGAAGGAGAGGTAGTCGTTCTCGCCCTTGCGCGTGACCTTCACGGTCGACTTGTCCTTGAGGTCGCCCATGAGCAGTTGCTCGGAGAGCGGGTCCTCGATGTACTGGCCGATCGCGCGGCGGAGCGGGCGGGCGCCGAAGTCGGGGTTGAAGCCCTTCTCGATCAGGAACTCCTTGGCGGGCTGATCGAGGTCCAGCGAGATGCTGTGGGTCATCTGGAGCCGCTTGGAGACCTTGCCCACCTCGAGTTCGATGATGTGGGTCAGGTCGTCGCGGGTGAGCGGACGGAAGACGATCACCTCGTCGAGGCGGTTGATGAACTCGGGGCGGAAGTAGCGCTCGATCTCCTTGTTGAGGACCGACTTGATGTTGTCGAAGTCCTGCTGGTCGTCGCGCTTGGCGAAGCCGAAGCCCGCGCCGCCCTTGATCAGATCAGCGCCGATGTTGCTGGTCATGATGAGGACGGTGTTGCGGAAGTCGACGTGGCGACCGAACGAGTCGGTGAGGCGCCCTTCCTCCATGATCTGGAGGAGCATGTTGAACACGTCGGGGTGGGCCTTCTCGATCTCGTCGAGGAGCACGACGGAGTAGGGGCGACGGCGGACGCGCTCGGTGAGCTGCCCGCCCTCCTCGTAGCCGACGTAGCCGGGGGGCGCGCCGATGAGGCGGCTGACGTTGTGCTTCTCCATGTACTCGGACATGTCGAGGTGGATTAGCGCTTCCTCGTCGCCGAACATGAACTCGGCGAGCGCCTTGGAGAGCAGCGTCTTGCCGACGCCGGACGGGCCGACGAAGATGAACGAGCCCATCGGGCGCTTCGGGTCCTTCAGGCCGGCGCGGGCGCGGCGGAGGGCCTTCGAGATGGCCTTGACCGCGTCCTCCTGGCTGATGACCTTCTTGTGCAACTCGGCTTCAAGCTGCATGAGACGCTGGGCCTCCTCGCTCTCGAGGCGGGTGAGGGGCACGCCGGTCATCTTGGAGACGACCTCGGCGATGACTTCCTCATCGACCGTGCCGTCGACCTCGCGGGCGCGCTCTTCGCGCCACTGACGCTGCATCTCTTCCTTCTGCTTGCGCAGTTTCTCGGCGTTGTCGCGGAGTTCCGCGGCGCGCTCGTAGTCCGCGGCCTTGACGGCCTCGTCCTTCTCGATCGACAGCCGCTCGATCTGCTCCTCGAGGTCCGACAGGTCCGGCGGCTTGCTCATCGAGCGCAGACGCACCCGAGCGCCCGCCTCGTCGATCACGTCGATCGACTTGTCGGGCTGCACGCGGCCGGTGATGTACCGGGCCGAGAGTTCGACGGCGGCCTTGAGCGCGTCGTCGGTGATGTGCACGCGGTGGTGCGCCTCGTACTTGTCGCGCAGGCCCTTGAGGATCTCGACCGTCTGGTCGGGAGTGGGCTGGTCGACCGTGATTG
>JBQLZI010000089.1:0-9323 GCA_052168195.1 Phycisphaerales bacterium | reverse complement strand
TGCAGGAGAAGGTCAGCGCGAAACTCGGCCACGACGTCAGCGTCGCGACCCAGCTCCACATGCTTAAGCGCGACGGCAAGGCCAAGGCCGTCGGCCGCGGCCAGTGGGTCAAGGCCTGAGCGATTCGGGCAACGTGGCGACACCCGTCGAGGGAGTCAAGAGTGACGGCACACGCGCCCATTGACGCGGAGCACGCGCCGTCGCGTTCACGTCAACAGATCAAAAGGTTCTCACGCAAGAGCCGTAAGCAACCTGGAGGTTCGTGATCATTTGAATTCGTCCTCTTGCTTAGCGGGCTCCGCGAACGACGCTTCACAGGTGGCCAGTCCCCAAGAAGAGAGCACGAGATTCAGATCCGAAAAGAGGATCTGCCCATCGCCGTCCAGGTCGCCGAGCGAAGGCCCACCCGCAGCACCAAAATTGGACAGAATGAGGTTTATGTCTGCGAAGTCAACGAAGCCATCAGCAGTGGCATCTGCATCGCAGACCGCAACGACACTGGCTTCACGGATGACCACCTCGTCACCGAAGATCTCCAGGATGTCGCCGCCGATTTCCTGTCCGGGTGCTCGGAGCAGAATCTGCTGGATGACCTCTGGGCCCTGAAGAGGGACAAGTTCGCTGGCGGAAATTCCAGGTCCGCTCATCGACCACTCGAGGACAGCGTCAGGACCGATTGCTTCCGCATCGATTCGCAAGGCCAGTCGGCCGTATAGACCGCTGTCGGCATCGATCATCTGACGAATCCCGCCGCCATCAAGATGGAGACCCTGAGCGTCTACGGTCGGCGTGTTGGTCCCGAACGCGGTCCACGGACCGGGAATCGAAAATGGGGACTGCGCCACGCTCTCGATGATCGCGAGCGCTTCGTCGTCGCCGGCGGTGGCCATCGCTGCGACATCCGGATCTGCAACGATGGCCTGCGCTTCCTGCTGCATGGCGTACGCGTTGCTGAAGTCAGAATCAGCTGTCGTCTGCAGCAGCCCCGCGAGCATCCGCGGATCATTCTCATCCTCACCCCTGGTTTGCTCCCGCATTTGCTGCGCGAGCGCCGAAGGGCTTCGCCGGGGATGCTGCATAAAGCTGCCCAGCGCCGTGGTGGTCCCGAACCCGCCGTATTCAATCGGGTCGCCGACGTTCCACGCCAGCGAGCCGATGAAGAAATCAACGATGGAAACATGCGATGTGTTCGGGACGACCGCCTCGTCGCCGGAAAGCCCGCGGGCTCTCCCGTGCGGGTAGCCGAACTGCACAAGATCTTCATCGACCTCCCCGATGGACTCCAGCGCCTCGACTACATCGAGGGAAAGCAGCGAGCCCAATTCACCAGGACGCAAGGCCTCGGAAGCGATCAAGCTGGTCACCTCGGCCGAACCGCTGAAATCGATACGCGGATCGCCCAACAGGTTGCCGGCGAGCGCGTAGGGACGCGGCAGATCGCTCGGCTCGGGATCGATCCCGTCGAGCAGGACGACGGAAATCGGTGTGGGACCTCCCGTGTTGAGCCCCATCCCGCCCATGTAACGAACGACTTCCGCGGCCACGGCACCCCCGCGGCTGTGCCCGACGATGTCCACGAAAATCGGGATAGTCGAATCCATCCGCATCTCGCGAACAGCGGCCCGGGTGTCTCGCGCTATTCGTTGGGCGGCACGCCTGCTCGCATTGCTCGTCTCGATCCGACCGGACTCCTCGAGTCGCCTTGCAAGCAGTGTCTCGGGTACAAAGCCTGGGAACAGCAGCCGACCGATGTCGAGCGCTCGCGATGTCGAGATCAGGCATGTGCCGGCATGCGTATCCCAGATGTGCTCAACAGTGTCTACATCAAGTGTTCCGGCCCACGAGCGGTCTCCGGATGCCGTCGCTTCGCGCTGCTGGTTGATCCGGTATCGGACATTTCGATACCCGGCGGCGGAGTTCGAGACCCAACCCACCGTCGGAGTTGGCACACACGCAAAGCCGGGTAGTTGCTGGCCATGAATAGGCACGTAGATCAGCCCGGCCACAACCGTATCCTGATAGTTCCACCGTACTTTCAGGCTGGAACTGTTCCGTCGGGAGATCGGGCCGGACTGCGGCAGGGAGAGGTTGTGCTGGAAGCTTGCCGAGATCGTGAACCGCCCGGGCTGCTGCGGCCCGAAATCGATGTCTTCGCCGGATTGGCATACCACCGCCGCACAGTATCCCGGCTGTGTCTCATTCCAAGAAAGCACGACGCCTTGTGGCGTGCTAATCGCGAGCGAGGCGCTCGGGATCGGAGAGTAACCTGGCATGGGATCGCTACTGAATCGATTCTGTCCGGAAACGGCAGTGATGTCCGCGCGAAGACGCCGCAGCGGTTCGTTAAGCGTGAACGAAATAGTTGCGTTCGCGCTGTTTTGCAGCGACCCGCTGCCTCTGCAGTTCGATGATGTGCTCGTCCGCGTGAACTGCGCGAGCGATTCCATCTCAAACACCGGGAGCGGCTCTGAGTATGTACCGAAGGAAATGACCGGCCGAACCCAAACACGGCCCACATTCGTCGCTGGGCAGAACGGCCCCAGCCCTCCACTGTCGATCAGGCCCCATTCAGGGCCTGAGAGAAAGATCGAGTCCGAAGAGGACGGAAAGAGCTCGCCGCCGGTGACCGTATATTGGGCGGTGACGTTATAGTCCGCATCCGAGACCAGCAGCGAATCAAGGGGATCGTCGCCCGCCTTCGCCGCGGGATGCACCGATGCAACAATTCCGCTCGCAGCAGCCAGAAAAGCACTGAAACGCTGAAGGCCGCGGCGTCCTGCACAGAAATGGCGTCCGGAGGTCATGAATCGTTTCCTCAATCAAGGGTGACGACGGCGAGCGTACCAAAAGTTCGCCGCACCGAAAAAACTTGCGTTGAGGCCGCCGACCAGACAGAGCAGACAACCCCTTTCCTGCGCCCTGTCTCCTGCGCCCTGTCGGCGCTCGAGTTGCCCGTCGCGCTCGATCCAGTTGGCGGCGGTCCAGAAACGGGTACAATGCGATCGCCACCCCTCTGGACTGCCAGATATGGGTGAGACGTCACCCGTCGCCACCCCAACTGCGGCGGGCTGTGCGGGCGTAGTTCAGCGGTAGAACGTCAGCTTCCCAAGCTGAATGTCGCCGGTTCGATTCCGGTCGCCCGCTTTTTCGATGAGACGCCTTCCCGACGTTGGGAGGCGTCTTTTCATGCGCGGGCAGCCCATCAAAAAACAACCGCCGACCGGGGTCGTCCCGATCGGCGGCGGATGGGGGCTCGGTTGAACGAACGGCTCAGAGCAGCGACGAGATCGAGCGCTGCACGGTGTTCAGTTTCGACATCACGTCCTTCTTCTGCCCGAGCAGGCGGCGGACTGTCTCGCCGGCCTCTTCGATGCCCGCGAGCGTCGGATCGTTCTCGAGGTACGTCGCCAGGTCCTGCATGTCGCGGTACATCGGCGCGAAGGTCGACCGGAGCGAATCGATCTCGTTGTTCACCCGGTCGAGGGCGCGGCGGGTGACGTCGTAGCGGTCCTCGGCCTCGCGGCGGAGTTCGCGGTCTGCGATCTCGTCGATGTCCTCTTCCCATGCGGCGAAGAACCCTTCGGGCCCGCGGACCGACGAGAGCCGGGCGCGGGTGGTCTCGAGCGTGCGCTCGAGCGAGGCGAGGTTTGTCAGGTAGTCATTGATGAGCGCGGAGGTCTCGCCGCGCATCGAGTCGAGGCGCTCCAGCGAGCCCGCTACGTCCTCGAGTTGATCGCCCGCGGCGCTGAGCGCGCTGCGGATCTCGCTCAGCCCGGTCCGGGCCTGCGGGGGCAGGTCGGGCGAACTGGCGCAGCCCGGGAGGAACGCGAAACACAGCGCGGCGGCCATCAGGATGGGTTGGAGAAGGGTTCGCATCGGCTTTATTCCTTATGTGAGTGCGCGGAAAACCGGCGGGTTCATGCCGCCCCGTTAACAGGGGGCGTCGGCCCCCAGCGTACCGCGCCGGGCCCGCGGGGTGTAGGATTCCGTCCGGTCACCCCAACTCCTTGACCGTTCGGGGCGTATTGGTAGTCTGACCGGGCGGGCGATCGTGCCGAGAGCCCATTTTGTCCTCGCTGGGACGCCTTGCGCCCACGCGAAGGGGGATGTGTCGGATGTCGAGGAACGAGTTGGCGGTATTCGACGGCAGCGGGTCGCTGGCCCAGCGTGTCCGCCTGGCGGGCAAGCCCATCACCATCGGGCGTCACCCCGACAACGATATTGTCATCCGCGACGAACTCGCCAGCCGCTTCCACTGCACGATCGAGCCCGACTCCAGCGGCGCCTGGCGCGTCCGGGATCTCGGCTCGCGCAACGGCACCCGGGTGAACGACTCGGCCATCGAGGACCGCCCCCTCCGCCAGGGCGACCGCGTGCAGGTCGGTCGGCACGTGTTCGTGCTCGAGGCCGCGGAGAGTCTGGAGAACTCCCTCGACGAGACCCACGGCCCGGCGAACGGCGCCGCCAAGCCCAGCGGCCCGAGAGCCCGGCGCGGCGCGGCCGACGTGCAATCCCCGACGAAGGTGATGCGCGAGCCCGCCGCACGGCGCCAGCCCGTCGCGCAGGACGAGCCCATCCCCGCGGAATCCGCGGTGCTCGCCCGCGGCGGCCCCGCGTGGACCCGCGAACTGGTCAAACTGATCGAGAACGTCTCGACCGACGGGCTCAACGGCGTGGAACGCGTCGCGCTCATCGACGCGCGCGGCAAGAACTCCGAAGCGCTCATGGGCGACACGGGGGGCTCGCTCGCGATCCGGCTGCTCTTGCAGGCGGCCAGCAAGGCCCGCGCGACCGACATGCACATCGAGCCCAAGGGCGAGGCGGCGGCGGTGCGCTTCCGCGTCGACGGGCAGATGATCAACGTGGTCAACCTCCCGCCGCAGATCGGCGAACTGGCGATCGGCGTCGTGAAGGCGGCGTGCCACATGCGATCGGCGGGGCGCGACGCCGTCCACGACGGCCACTTCGCGACCCGCTTCCCCGACCGCCGCGTCGACTACCGCGCGAGTCTGACCCCCAGCGTGCACGGGCAGAAACTCGTCATCCGCGTGCTCGACACGCGCGACGCGCCCCACTCGCTCGACGAACTCCAACTCCCGCCGTACATGCACGAGCGCGTGAAGCGCGTGTGCCGGCAGGATTCGGGCCTGCTGCTGGCCTGCGGCCCGACGGGCTCGGGCAAGACCACCACACTCTACAACGCGCTGCGCGACATCGACCGCGACCGGCGCAACGTCATCACGATCGAAGACCCCGTCGAGTACCAACTCGACAAGGTCACGCAGATCCCGCTCGACATGGGCAAGGGCGCGACCTTCGGCTCGATCCTGCGCAGCGTGCTGCGCCAGGACCCGGACGTCATCCTCGTCGGCGAGATCCGCGACGAAGAGACCGCGCGCGTCGCGATGCAGGCGGCCATGACCGGCCACGTCGTCTTCAGCACGGTGCACAGCAAGGACACCATCGGCGCGGTCTTCCGCCTGATGGACCTCGGCATCGAGCCGTACCTCGTCGCCAACTCGCTCGACTTGGTGGTCGCGCAGCGGCTGGTCCGCGTGCTCTGCGACAACTGCAAGCGGGCCGTGCGCGTCACCCCCGGCCAGGCGACGCGCATGGGCAAGTACCTCGAGGGCAAGAGCGAGATCTACGCCGCGACCGGGTGCGCCAAGTGCCTGCGCACCGGCTACCGCGGCCGCCGCGCCCTGTTCGAGATCCTGGAAGTGACCGACGAACTCCGGGACGTGGTGCTGGGCAAGCCCACGATCGCGGACATGAAGCGGATCATCGAGCAGGGGCACTTCACTACGCTGGCCCAGTCCGGCTGGCAACTGGTCGCCCGCGGGTCGACGTCGCTCGAGGAAGTCGACCGCGTCGCGAGCGCGTAAATCCTCCAGATTCGCATCCGGACGTCCGCATCCAGGGTCGATCCCAGCCAAAACCGGACCCACCCCCACTCCGGGTGGAACATTTCACGCGCCGAATCCGAACCGGACTGGCGGTTCCAGCCGGGGGATTTACAGTGTGTGTGCGGGGAGCACCGGCGCGGCCGGTGGCTCCCGGCGGAGGTCCGATCCACTCGCGGCCAGCCCGGTCGACCCGGCGCGCGGCCGCCCAGGCGAGAGAAGTCGAGTCATGACCAAGTGCGTTACCCCCGTCGGCGCCCAGCGCGGTCGCCGTCTCCTCCCGATGTTGCTTCTCGGCGCCTGCGGCCTCGCCGCGGGAGCGCCGGCCGTCGCCTCCACGTTCGTCAACGAGCCCTCGACGAAACCCATTGCGGGCGACTGGCTGCTCTTCGAGCGCAACGCCCTGCTCGCGCACGTCGGCGCGAACTCGATCCTGTGCTTCGACGAGAACATCACCAAGGAGCAACTCGAAGCGATCGAGGATCGCATCGGGCTCTGGCCCGCCGCGTACTGGAACGACGGCGCGCCCGGTCGCTACGTCACGACGACCCGCGTGTGGTTCGGCGAGGGGACGAACTCGGTGAACGGCGTGGCGCGCGGCGCGAACCTCACGTATTCCTTCCCCGACGACGGCGTGACGTGGGGCCTGTCATCCGTCGGCTTCGGCACGGCGCCGAACAACCTCAACCAGTCGCTCATCAACGCGTCCACCATCGGGCAGGGCAACCCGGACCGCCTCGACTTCGGGCGTGAGCTGATCCGCCAGGCCCTCGCCGGCTGGCAGTTCTACTCGGGCCTCAATTACCGCGAGGTCGGCGACAACAACGAGCCCATGAACGAGTCGATCGTGCGCAGCGACCTGCGCGGCGACATCCGCATCGGCGCGTACAACCTCGGCGGGCAGAACGGCACGCTCGCCTACAACGCCTTCCCGGCGCCCGCCTCTGGCGTGCCCGTGGTCGGCGGCGACATGGCCATCAACTCCGCCTACTTCACCGGCGGCAGTTTCAACAGCGCCGCGAGCAACTGGCGCTTCTTCCGCAACACCGTCGCCCACGAGCACGGGCACGGCACCGGCTTCATCCACACCGTGCCCTGCAACAACACCAAACTGATGGAGCCCGCGATCTTCACCAGCCAGGACATGCAGCGCATCGACGACATCCGCGGCGCGCAGCGCAACTACGGCGATCGCCACTACGGCAACAACTCCGCCAACAACGCCCACGACCTGGGCGACCTCACCAACCGCTCCGTCGCCGAACTCTTCCTTTCGACGAACGGCACATCCGGCTTCGACAACAGCGGCGAGGACTGGTTCCGATTCACGCTCGACGAGGCGCGCCCGATCGTGATCACCCTCGATCCGACGGGCGGCGCCTACATCGCCGGCCAGCAGTCGTTCGGCTGCAACGGCCCGACGGGCACCATCACCGCCGATCAGGCGGGGAACCTGATCCTCGAACTCCGCGACGCCGCGGGGAACGCCGTGATCGCCGACTCAACGTCGGGCGCCGCGGGCGTCAGCGAGGTGATCTCGCTGGGCACGCTGGCCGCGGGCGAGTACACGATCCGCGTGCGCGACACGGGGCCGAACCTCGCGGGCAACCAGTTCGTGCAGTTGTACGACCTGTTCGTTCGCGTGAACTCGATCAACCTGTCGCCCGTGGCGGTGCCCGGCATCAACAAGCGCATCGAGGCGGGCGAGACCTGCTTCTTCATCGGCGACGTCAACAGCCGCGCCACCCAGCAGGCCGCGACCATCTTCACCAGCGGCTACGACTGGGACCTCGACGGCGACGGCGTCTTCGAGACCACCGACAACCGCCAGCCCACGTTCCAGTACCCCTCCAACGGCGACTACACCGTCACCCTGCGCGTGACCGACAGTTTCAACTCGCAGGGCACGGGCACGATGGTCGTCACTGTCTTCGGCGCCACGACCTCGCTCGACAGCGTGACCCCTGATGAAGGCGAGCAGGGCGCAACCGTCCCGGTCGTCTTCACCGGCGTGAACCTCAAGAACGTCGAGAACGCCGGCGAGTTCACCGTCTCCGGCGCCGGCGTGACGGTCGTCGGCACGCCGATGCCCAACGCGCTGGGCACCGAGGTCACGGGCCTCTCGCTCATGATCGATCCCGGAGCGCCCACCGGCGTGCGCACCATCACCGTCACCAACGACGACGGCTTCGACACGCTCGTCGGCGCGTTCGAGGTGCTTGCGGGCGCGATCGAATGCCCGGGCGACACCAACGGCGACAACATCGTCAACTTCACCGACCTCAACACCGTGCTCTCGACCTTCGGCCAGACCGGACCTGGCCTCGCGGGCGACGTGAACGGCGACAACATCGTGAACTTCTCCGATCTCAACGAGGTGCTCAGCAACTTCGGCCTCACCTGCAATTGAGCGGGAATCACGCGATCCACAACCCACCACGCCCGGTCTCCGCGGAGATCGGGCGTTTTTTCATGGATTGTGCTGTGTGGATCGCGGCATGCGTGGTAGGGTCGGCGACTCGACCCACAGGAGACCACGCATGCGACCCCGCCGCGCCGCCTTCCGATCCGCCCCGCTGCTCGCCGCGCTCTTCGCCAGTCCTCTCGCGGGCGCGGAGGTCACGTTCGAGTGGGCCGCGATCGGCAACCCGGGCAACTTCCCCGACGTGCTGACGACGTTCGGGACGGTCGATTATCCGTACCGCATCGCGACGACCGAGGTGACGAACGCGCAGTACGCGGAGTTCCTCAACGCGGTGGCGGCGAACGACCCGCTCTTGCTCTACATCCCGCAGATGGGGACCGGCGGCAACGCCGGCATCGTTCGGGACGGCTCTTCGGGCGGCTTCACGTACGCGCCTGTGGTCGGCCGCGAGGACTGGCCCGCGGCGTACATCGATTACTTCCGCGCGATGCGGTTCGTGAACTGGATGCACAACGGGCAGGGTTCGGGCGACACCGAGTCCGGGGTGTACGACATCGCCGACGGGCTGAGCGAGACGCGCAGCCCCGACGCGCGGTTCTTCATTCCCACGGAGAACGAGTGGTACAAGGCCGCGTATTACCAGCCCATCACCGACGGCGGCGACGCCGACGAGTACTGGCTGTACCCCACGTCGAGCAACGACGAACCGGTCGCGGGCGTCGACGCGAACTTCGGCAACGTGATCGGGTCGCCCGCCGCGGTCGGGACCTATCCGCCGAACTACTACGGCATCCATGACATGGCCGGGAATGTCGCCGAGTGGAGCGAGACGCTGCTCTCCTCGACAACCCTCGTGGTCCGCGGCGGGAACTACATCGGCCCGGCGTCGGTGTTCCGATCCAACGTTCGCGGGTTCTCGCAGATCGAGCCGAGCAGCGACAGCGTGGGCATCGGATTCCGCATCGCGCGCCCCGCCCTCGAGTGCGACGGCGACA
>JBQLZI010000088.1:0-9386 GCA_052168195.1 Phycisphaerales bacterium | reverse complement strand
GGCATGGAGAGGTATCTTCGGCCTTTCGGGGCGGGCGTGTCGCCCCGGGGGCGGGGAATCTCCCGGATTGACTCGCCCCGCCGCGGGTCTACGCTTGCTGGTTCGCCGAGCCGGCGTCCGCTTCGGGCGTGGCGCTGGTGGGCGAGCGACATCCAAAATCGACCGCTCGTGTCGAGCCGCCGGCCTTCGGGTCGGACAGGGCGACGGGCCGAGGCGGGCGGATCCATGGATCCGTCGAGGCCGCCTCCGATCGCGGTTCACCCACGGAAGGGGTGAACAGGCGAGAACGCGTGTGATTCCGCGCATCCGTTTCGGCGGGTGCGAACAACCCGAACCAGCAGATTTCAAGGAAGGCGCCCGATGCGTCAGACAACGTACATCACCAAGAAGGAGCAGCTCGATCCGGCGTGGCATATCGTCGACGCCGACGGGCAGCGCCTCGGCCGGCTCGCGGTGCAGGTCGCGACGGTGCTCATGGGCAAGCACAAGCCCGAGTACACCGCGCACGTCGACACGGGCGACTTCGTGATCGTGATCAACGCCGACAAGATCACGATGACCGGCGACAAGGGCAACCAGCGTCTGAAGCAGCGCTACAGCCGCTACCCGGGCGGGCTGAAGGTCGAGACCTACAACCAGGTGCTCGAGCGCAGGCCCGAACTGCTGATCGAAGACGCCGTCCGGCGCATGATGCCCAAGGGCATCCTCGGCAAGCAGATGCTCAAGAAGTTGCGCATCTACAAGGGCGCCGAGCACCCCCACCAGGCCCAGCAGCCCCAGGCGCTGGCGGTCTGACGCCGCATCGTTTCCGCCGACACGACACACTCCCGCGCCACGAACTGACCGGCGCGACACGCAGGACAGATGAGCACCATGGCAGACTTTCAGATGAGCAAGGGTGAAATGGGCGGCGAACTGGGTTCGACCGCCGCCGCCGCCGCGCTCGCCGGCGCCGGGGTTGGCGAGGGCGTTCCGCAGGCCGATCCGCGTCGCGTGCGTCAGGCCAAGGAGCCCGACGCGCAGGGCTGGTGGAGCGGCACGGGCCGTCGCAAGGCCGCCGTCGCGCGGGCGCGCATCAAGCCCGGCAAGGGCGAGATCGAGGTCGTCGTTTCGCGCAAGAAGTCGCGCGGCGTCGAGGAGCACTTCAGCGAGGCCCGCGACCGCAACGACGTGGTCGCGCCCCTGAAGGTGACCGACACGCTGGGCAAGGTCGACGTCAAACTCCGCCTCACCGGCGGCGGGTACATGGGCCAGGCCCAGGCGGCGCGTCTCGCGATCGCCCGCGCGCTGATCAACTACGACCCGTCGCTCTTCGAGGCGCTGCGCGACGAGGGCTACCTCACCCGCGACGCGCGCGAGGTCGAACGCAAGAAGTACGGCCAGGCCGGCGCCCGCCGTCGCTTCCAGTTCTCGAAGCGCTAAGGCGACGCGAACGAATCACGTTGGCACACGAAGCCGTCGGCCGCAGGGCCGGCGGTTTTTCGTTGGGCAGCAGGCAGCGGGCCATGAAGGAACTGCGCGTTGTGTGTGCCACGGGTTGAGCGTGCTCAACGCGTGCGTATCAGAACGTCGGCCGCGTACGAGCGCGCCGCCGCCCGCTCGCAAAGAGTGGCGCGGCGAGCAGGATCGTTGTCGCGGAAGGCGAAGGGACGACCGCGGCGATTCGTAGCGTGGCGAGGCTGCCTGTCACGGCGCCGACACGGGTCGTCTGGATCTCGTCGAATAGGTAGTAGAACTCGCCCATCCCGGCCCAGCTGCCCTTCCTCAGCCGGTCGCGCGGGTAGCCGAACTGGAAGTCCTCGAGCCACTCCGATTCGCCGCCGGAGACGTCGAGCAGCCCCCACGGCGCGTCCGCGTCTGCGTAGGAGCCCACGAGGTACCCTGTCCCCTCGATGATGGGGCCCGCGTTGGTCTCGCCGCCCTGGCTCGCGGGACCGGTCGCGGCGGGGTCGTCGCTGGCGTACGGCTGCTCCCAGTAGCCGCCCTGGCCCTCGCCGTAGCGGTTGGGGTCCCAGTAGGCCGCCTTCACCCACTCGTCGCGCGAGGGGATCCAGAACTTCGCGCCCGGAGACCGGGTGGCCTGATCGTTGACCGAGCCGTCGGGGTTGCTGGTGAAGGTCGAGGTGTCGTAGGCGCCGGTCTCGAAGATCCATTGCGGGACGTCGGGCCCGGTTGGCTTGCCGTTGTGCAGCCAGTTGCAGTAACGGGCCGCGAAGCGCCAGCCGACCTGCACCCTGGCCTGCGGGTCGCTGAAGAGGGTGTACTGGGGCACGCCGTCGGCGCCGTCGCCGATCCAGTGCGAATTGCCCCCGAACGTCGAAGTGTTCCACTGATCGCCGACGTAGGGCGCGTAGGCCAGGACGAACTCGTGCCACTGTCCGCCGGTCATCTCGGTGGTGGACATGCGGTACGTGCGGTCGACGCCGCCGAAGTACTCGAAGTCGTCGCCAGGGAACTCCTTGAAGGCGTAGTCCGGGTTGCCCGGGTCGCCGATCTCCGAGAACGTGAACCCGTGCTGCTGGGTGAAGCGGAGATGGCTCCCGTCGGCCAGTGCGAGCGGGCAGCCGGCGAACATCGCGACAATCAGCGTGGAGCGCATGGGGCGGTTCCTCCGGGGTGCTGGTCCTGTGCGCACGCAGACTAGCACATGGCGTGCGGATGCTGGCGGGGTAAACAAAAAACCCCGCGGGGTCGCGGGGTTGCGGGCGGTCGTTGGTTACCCAGCGGCGCGCTCAGTTGCTGAGCGCTTCCTTGGTGTTCTGGCTGGCTTCCTGCAGGTCTTCGCCGGCGCCCTCGACGGTGTTGCACGCCGCGGCGAGCGCGACGAAGCCGAGCGAAAGGGCGAGCAGGACGCGGTTGACGATCGACTTGTTCATGGAACGCTCTCTCCCGAGAGTTGATGGTGCGGATCCCTGGTGACGCGGACAGGATAGCGAGCGGGCAGAGAAAAACGAAACCGCCCCCGAGTGGCGGGGGCGGTGGTGGTTGGTCGTTCTGCAGCGGGGGAAGAAAACCTCCCCCTCACCCCTCCCACGCGGTGGGAGGGGGGCTCATCATTCGTCCTCGGCCTTGCCGATCTGCCACTCTTCGAGGTCGATCGGGGCCTGGCGGCCGAAGATGGTGACGAGCACGCGGACCATGCCCTTCTCGGGGAAGACCTCGTCGACGGTGCCCTCGTAGTTCTCGAAGGGGCCTTCCTTGATGATGACGTTGTCGCCCTTGGTCCAGGCCATCTTGACGACGGGGAGTTCGTCGGGCTTGCGCGAGTCGAGGAGCATCTTCTCGATCTCGTGGTGCTGCATGGGGACGGGGCGCCCCGAGGTGCCGACGAAGTCGCCCACGCCGGTCGTCTCCTTGATGAGGAAGAAGACGTCCTGGGGGATGCGGCCGTCGTCCTCGAGTTGCATCTCGACGAAGATGTAGCCCGGGTAGAGCTTGGTCTCGGTGATGCGGGTCTTGCCGGCCTTGACAGTCTTGGTCTTCTCGGTGGGGACGAGGATGCGCCCGACGAGGTGGGTCATGCCCTCGATCTGCACCTTGCGGAGCAGGGTCTCGCGGACGTGGCTCTCCTTGTTGGAGGCAACGCGGAGCACGAACCAGTTCATGCCCGCCTGGGTGACCTCTTCGTCGGCGCCGATGACGCCCGCGCGCTCGGGCTGCTGGGCGTTTTGCTCGTTGGCCTGCTCGGCGGCGTTGTCCTGGGTGGTCTCGTCGATCATGGGTCGCCCTTTCCCGGTGGAGGAAAAGCGGGGGTTGGAAGCGGGGGGCGCGGCCCTGCGGGGGCTCAGCCGGTCTGGAGCAGGTCGATGGCGCCGAAGAACGCGGCGAAGACGAGGTCGATGGCGAAGAGCATCGCGGCCAGCGCGAAGGTGATGATGATGACCACCCACGTGGAGCCGACGATCTCGCGGCGGCTGGACCAGTTGACCTTCTTCATCTCCTGATCGACGTTGATCAGGAACTCGTTGGGCTTGGGCTTGAGCCCGACGAGGAGGTAGGCGAGGATCGCGGTGAGGAGGGCGATCGTGCCGGCGGCGGCGGCCTGGGTGTAGATGGGTTCGAGGCCGCTGATGCGGGTGGTCTCGAGTTGACCCCAGAGCCAGAAGGCGCCGGTGAGGCCCGCGATGCCGATGCCGACGGCGGTGCCCATGCGCGTCCAGTAGCCCTGACCCGGTTTGTAGATGCCAAGCGCCATGAGGTGGGGGCTCGCTCCGTCGAAGGGGAAAGGGTGCGGCGTGTCGCGTGCGAGTGGCTCGCGGCTGGCCGTGCCGCCGATCGGACGCCCTCGGGCGGGTCGGATCGGCGGGGAGAGAAGCACGCCGGGAAGGAATCGAACCCTCAACCTGCGGATTTGGAATCCGCTGCTCTGCCAATTGAGCTACCGGCGTACCAGAGACCGGGGCGAGGGGTCGCCCGCGGGGTGGTTACTTGCGCTTGATCTTATGGAGTGTGTGCTTGCGCAGTTCGGGGCAGTACTTCATCATGCCGGCCTTGAGTTTCTCCGGCATGCCGCCCTTCACGTTGACCGTGGTGCGGTAGTTGAGGAGGTTGGTCTCGGTGCACTGGAGCCACACGGACTCGCGGGCTTCGGCTTTTTTCTTCGCCATGGCAGGAAAATCCCGGCGTGGGTGATTCGGTCGTGTGAGGAACGCGGGGCTTGCCTTCCCGAACGCCCATCGGGGTGGGGCTTGCCGTCGCCTGGTTGGGAAATCGCGGTCGGGGCCTTTCGACCCCGCCGCGTGGGTATCAGGGGTTCAGGGGCGTTCGATCACTCGATGATTTCGGTAACGACGCCGGAGCCGACGGTTCGGCCGCCTTCACGGACGGCGAAGCGGAGGCCCTTCTCCATGGCGATAGGCTTCTCGCCCAGGTCGACCTCGACCTCGATGTTGTCGCCGGGCATGCACATCTCGACGCCGCCCGCGAGGGTGACCGAGCCCGTGACGTCGGTGGTGCGGAAGTAGAACTGGGGCTTGTAGCCGGAGAAGAACGGGGTGTGACGGCCGCCTTCTTCCTTGGTGAGGACGTAGACCTCGCCCTTGAACTTGGTGTGGGGGGTGATGGAGCCGGGCTTGCAGAGGACCTGGCCGCGCTCGATGTCGTCCTTTTCGACGCCTCGGAGGAGGGCGCCGACGTTGTCGCCGGCCATGCCCGAGTCGAGGGTCTTGTTGAACATCTCGACGCCGGTGACGACGGTCTTCTTCTTGTCCTCGCGGAGACCGACGATCTCGACTTCGTCGCCGACCTTCACCAGGCCGCGCTCGATGCGGCCGGTGGCCACGGTGCCGCGACCCTTGATCGAGAAGACGTCTTCGACGGACATGAGGAAGGGCTTGTCGGCCTCGCGCTCGGGCTCGGGGATGTACGAGTCGAGGGCGGCGAGGAGCTCGTCGACGCCCTTGGAGGCCTCGTCGTCGGAGGGGTTCTCGATGCAGGCCTTGGCCTGGCCGCGGACGACGGGGATGTCGTCGCCGGGGAAGTCGTACTTGTTGAGGAGCTCGCGGACTTCCATCTCGACGAGGTCGAGGAGTTCGGGGTCGTCAACGAGGTCGACCTTGTTGAGGAAGACGACGATGTAGGGCACGCCGACCTGACGGGCGAGCAGGACGTGCTCGCGGGTCTGGGGCATGGGGCCGTCGGCGGCGGAGACGACGAGGATGGCGCCGTCCATCTGGGCCGCGCCGGTGATCATGTTCTTGACGTAGTCGGCGTGGCCCGGGCAGTCGACGTGGGCGTAGTGCCGGGTGTCGGTCTCGTACTCGGTGTGAGACGAGTGGATGGTGACGGTCTTGGACGCGTCACGGACGGTGCCGCCCTTGGTGATGTCGGCGTACGACTTGGGCTGGCCGCCGTGGCGAACGGCGGAGCGGGCCGAGAGCGCCGCGGTGAGCGTGCTCTTGCCGTGGTCGATGTGACCGATCGTGCCGACGTTGACGTGCGGTTTGGTACGCTCGAAGACGCCCTTGGCCATGGTGGGTGAACCTCCAGGTGACGCGACCGGGCGTGGCCGGCGCGCGAACTGCTGAACCCCGGCGCCGACGGGATGCGTCGGCCCGGACATCTCGCCGGTCCGGGGCTGGCCGGACCGGTTGGCGCACGCGGAACCCTCCGCGAAACAGCGCCGTGCGCTCACCGACGGGCGCCCACCGCCGCGTCGGCCGACCCTCGCGTTCTCCGGGCCGGCGCCGCGCCCCGCCGCCCGATTGCTCGGTGCAGCGGCCGCGACGCCCGTCCGCAGAACAGAAGGCCGATGAGCCGGCATGATACGCCCCGCGCCGGCCCTGTCGCCCGATCCCTTCGATCAAGGGATGGTGGCGCCGCGGACCCTCGCGGGGCGTCGTCTGCCAAAGCCACCGAAGGGACTTGAACCCTTGACCTCACCCTTACCAAGGGTGTGCTCTACCACTGAGCTACGGTGGCGTTCTCCCCCAAGCGGCGTGCGGAAACTCCGACCGCGCCGGGCAAGTCGGCAAGTGTAGACCCCACCTCCCCGGTCGGAAAGCAAGCGAGCCACCCCGATCGTGCGCCGTTTCGCGACCCTCGTAGGATCGCCCATGCCCGACCACGACCGCGACCTCGCCGCCCGCATCGACCACACCCTCCTCAAGCCCGAAGCCGACGGCCCCGCCGTCGACGCGCTCGTCGACGAGGCCCTCCGCCTCGGCTTCGCGTCGGTCTGCGTCAACGGCTACCACCTGCCCCGGGTCGTCGAGCGGCTGGGGGCGTCGAAGGGTCATTCGGTGAAGGCCTGCGCCGTCGCCTCGTTCCCTCTGGGCGCCATGACCCCCATCGCCCGCGCCCTCGAGTGCACCAACCTCGCGAAGCTCGGCGCGCAGGAGATCGACCTGGTCGCGTTCCTGCCCCACCTGCTGCGAAAGGACGCCGACGCGCTGGCCGCCGACCTCATCGAGTCGGTGCGGCAGGCGCGGGCCGTGTCGCGGTCGGTGGTGATCAAGGTGATCCTCGAGACCGCCGCCCTGCGCGCGCACGCCGGCGACGAGTCGGACTTCGAGGCGATGATCGAAACCGGCTGCGACGCCGCGCGCCGCAGCGGCTGCGACTTCGTCAAGACCTCCACCGGCTTCCACGGCGCGGGCGGCGCGACGGTCGAGGCGGTGCGCCTGATGCGCAAGCATTCGAACGGGCTGCGGGTGAAAGCGTCGGGCGGCATCCGCACACGCGACGACGCGGCGCGCATGCTCGACGCGGGCGCCGACCGGATCGGCTGCTCGGCGGGCGTCGCGATCGTCACCGGCTCGGCGAGCGCGGCCGGCGCGTACTGACGGCGCGGTCGGATCGCGGCTGCATCGAAGGCCCGTCGAAGAACGACCGATCGGGAACCACGTGGAACGCGATCCCGCCCGGCGCGTCGTCCTTCGCGTCGAGCGTCGACGCGGGCAGCAGCGCGTTGCGCCCGTGCCTCGAGTTCACCGCGTACAGCGCGCCCGCGATGCCCGCGCCCCGGCGTTCCTCGGCGAACAGCGGCGCCGTCGCGCTGCCCAGCGGCACGAGGTCCGCCAGCGTCACGCCGACCCACTTGAACGTCGTCCGCGGCAGCGACGCCCACAGGTCAGACGCCGCCCGCATCGCGACCGGGAAGTCCGCGCACCCCTCGGGCAGCGGCGCGTGGAGCGACACGCGCTGCCCCGCTTCGCGGTCGGGCTGGGCCGAGACGATCAGCCGCGTCGGCGCGGCGCGCATGTGCAGCGCGCGCATCAACGCCTTGGTCAACAGGCGGAGCATCACCCCGCGGGCCGGCTCGTGGGCGCGCAGGTCCCACGGCAGCACGTGCTGGTGCCCCACGCTGCGCGTGACGGTGCGCGGCAAGGGCGGGTCCATCCCGTGGAGCCACATCCACATCCGCCGCCCGACCACGCCGTTCCACGCCGCGGCGAGGTCGTCCTCGCTGCGCTCGTAGAGCGCACGCACGGTGTCGATGCCCGCCGCGCGCAGCCGCGGGCCCATGCGCCGCCCGATGCCCGGGATGTCTTCGATCGGGAGGTGCGCGATCGCCCCGGGGATGTCCGCGTCGTCGAGCACGACCAGCCCGTCGGGCTTGCGCATCTCCGCGGCGGTCTTCGCGAGCAGCGTGTTGGGCCCGACGCCCACCGAGCAGCGCACGAACTCACCCACGCGCGCCCGGATGCTCGCCTTCACCTCGCGCGCGAGGATCTCCGCGCCCTCGGGCGTGCGCATCGACCGGGGCGTGCGGCACGACATCTCGTCGATCGAGTGCACGCTCCGCACCTCCGCGATCTCGCGCACCGCGTCGAGCACCTTGTGGTGCATCTCGAGGTACGCCGGGGGCCGCGAGCGCACGAACACGATGTCCGGGCACCGCGCCCGCGCCTCCAGCACGGGCGTCCCCGTGCGCACGCCCTTCGCCTTGGCCTCGTAGCTCGCGGCGATGCAGCAGGTATGCGTCGAGACCACCGGGATCACCCCGACAGGTCGCCCGCGGAGGTCCGGCCGCAGTTGCTGCTCGGTCGACGCGAAGAACGAGTCGCAGTCCAGGAAGAGGGTGGAGAGGCGATATCCAAACATAGTGCGAACATTGTCGGCGGCGACGGGGGCGCGTCAAGCGCAATCTCCCCTCCGCTTTCCGAATAAGGGCCGGACGGCGAGCCCGTACCATCTGCCCATGCCCGAACTCGTCCTCATCATTCTGGGATTGGTCCTCGGCGGCCTGCTCGTCGGGGCGGCCTTCCTGCTGCTCCGCGGGCTCGGCAAACGCGCCCCCGAGATCTCCACCTTCACCACCATCGCCGAGCGGGTCCGCAGCGTCGGGCGCCTCGTGGGGCTGGAGGTCTACGCCAAGGAGATCGCCACCAGCACCAAGGGCTGGGGCTGGCTCCCCCCGATCTTGCTTTCCCAGGCCCGCGTGGCGTTCATCTTCCACTTCGAGAAGCAGTACTCGGTCGACCTCACCCACCTCGACCAGAGCGACGTCGAGGAACTCGAGCCCGTCGACGGCAAGTCCCGCTACGTCATCACCCTGCCGCCCATCGAGGGCTCGCTTCGGCTCACCGACCTCGAGCCCTACGACATTCAGGCCGGCCGCGTGCTGATGCTCCTGGACGTGATCCAACTCAACGCGACCACCCAGAAGGAACTCATCCGCCGCGCCCAAGAGCAGGCGGCCGAGCTGTACCGCAAGCACGACGCGAAGTACCAGACCGAGGCCCAGCGCGCCATCGAGAAGCACCTCACGGCCCTTCTGGCTCTCTTCGACGTCGAGGTCGAGATCCGCTGGCGATCCCCGGGCAAGACCGACGAGGCCCGCGACGTCGAGGTCGGCGAGCGCGTCCGGGCGGCCACCACGGCCCGCTGAGCACCCGGCGACGCCTCGATTTGACATTTCGCGAAATGACGAAATGATAGAGGCG
>JBQLZI010000087.1:0-9480 GCA_052168195.1 Phycisphaerales bacterium | reverse complement strand
CTGCTCCTCGACATCGCGGGGTGCGAGCACCTCTTCGGCGGGGAGACGGCGATGGTCCGCCGCGTCGCGCGAACACTCACCCGCCTCGGTCTGCAAGCGCGGGTCGCGGTGGCGGGGTCGTTCGCGTGCGCACGGGCCGTGTCGAGGTTCGCGCCCCACGATTACGCGAGCGTGCCCCCGGGAAGGGAGGCCGACGCCCTATCGCCGCTCCCCGTGCGCGCGCTGGGCGTCGATGACGCGACCGTCGAGGCGCTGAGCGAACTGGGCGTGCGCACCATCGGGCAGGCGATGCACCTGCGCCGGCGTGATCTCCCGGTCAGGTTCGGGGACGCGCTGTTGCTGCGGCTCGACATGGCGATCGGGCGTGCGCTGGAGACGATCGAGCCGGTCAGGCCAGCGCCGCCCATCGCGGCCCGGCGGAACTTCGAGGGGCCGACGACGGCGCTGGAATCGGTGCTGTGCGCCGCCGAGGAGCAGGCGCGTGCGCTGTGCGCGCACCTTCGGTCCAAGGGCCGTGGCGTGCGGGCGCTGCGGACCCGCCTGGAGCGCGTGGGCCCCAAGGACGACCCCCGGTCTGGCCCCGTCGAGATCGAGACGAACCTCGCCCGCGCCTCGCGCGACCCCAAGCACCTGTGGGCCCTGCTGCGACCGAAACTGGAGGACGCCGACATGGGCTTCGGGGTCGAGGCCGTGGAACTTATTGCGCTGCGCACAGGGAAACTGCGCCACGCGCAGAGCGTGGCGGACTTCGAGGATGGCCGGGCGCGCATCGCCGACGAGACCGGGGCGGAATCGGCGAAGGCCGAACTGATCGACGCGCTGTTGGCGCGCCTCGGCGTGGACGCGGTGCTTCGCATGGCGCCCGGCGAGTCGCACGTCCCCGAGCGCGCGTTCGCGATGATCCCCGCTGGCTCTGACCAGGGGGCCGGCCCCGGGGCCGCGAGGGTCACCTGTGCCGATCGTCCCACGCGGCTCTTCGAGCACCCCGAGCCGGTTGAGGCGGTCTCGCTCGTGCCCGACGGGCCTGTTCTCTCGATTCGCTGGCGCGGCAGGGACCATCGCGTCCTGTCCAGCGTCGGCCCCGAGCGCATCGGACCGGAGTGGTGGGTTCCGGGTGATCGCGAGACGCGCGACTACGTCAAGGCCCAGATCGATGACGGCCGGTGGGTCTGGCTCTACCGGTGCCTGCGTGACGGCGCGTGGCGTGCGCACGGCGTGTGGGCGTGAGGTAAGCGATGCCCCAGCCACCGGACCAGAAAGCCCGTCCCCACCCGCTCCGGCTCGACCTGTCCCGCGCGCCGAGCGTCCCCTCGCGGTTGACGAGCGTGCAGTACGTCGAGCTCGCGACGACCTCGAACTACACGTTCCTGACCGGCGCGAGCCACCCGGACGAACTCGTCTGCGCCGCCGCGAACCTCGGCCACGCGTCGGCGGCCATCGCGGACGTGAACACCCTCGGCGGGATCGTGCGCGCCCACGTCGCCGCCCGGGAAATCGGGATGCCCGTTGCGCTCGGGGCGCGCCTGCGCTTCGCCGATCCTGACGGGCTGGAGATCCTGTGCTACCCGACGGGCCTCGCGTCGTACTCGAACCTCTCGCGCATCCTCACGATCGGGAAACGCCGCGCGCCCAAGGGCGAGTGCCATCTTCATCTCCACGACCTTGTGGAGCGCAGTGCGGGGCTGCAAGCGATCGTCGTGCCCCCGGAGGTATTGGATGACGCGTTCATCGAGACCCTCAATGGACTGCGGAGCGTGTTTAATGACGACCGGCTCTCGCTCGCGGCCTGTGTCTCGTACGCCCACGACGACCGCTCGCGGCTGTGGCAACTCAAGACGCTCAGCAAGCACCTGCGCGTGCCGCTCGTCGCGATCAACGACGCCCACGCCCACGAGCCGTCCCGACGCCCGCTGCAGGATGCGATGGTGTGCGTGCGTCTGGGGACGACGATCCACCGCGCCGGGTTCGCGCTGCAGGCCAACGCCGAGCGTCACCTCAAGCCCCCCGAGGAGATGGCGCGGCTGTTCGCCGAGTGCCCGGGCGCGATCGCGCGAACCGTCGAGATCGCGCGCCGCGCCCACGGGTTCTCGATCGAGCAGCTGAAGTACCGCTACCCCCGCGAGGTGACGCCGCAGGGCGTCTCGGCCATGCGCCACCTGCGCGACCTGACGCGTTCCGGCGCGGCCAAACGCTACGGCGACGCCGTCCCCGAGAAGGTGCGCGCCCAGATCGAGCACGAGTTCGCGCTCATCGAGGAACTCGACTACCCCGCGTATTTCCTGACGGTCCACGACATCGTGCGCTTCGCACGCGAGCGGGGCATCCTGTGCCAGGGGCGCGGCGCCGCGGCCAACTCCGCGGTCTGCTACTGCCTGGGCGTCACCGAGGTCGACCCCGCCAAGGGCCAACTGCTCTTCGAGCGGTTCATCTCGCGCGAGCGCAACGAGCCGCCCGACATCGACATCGACTTCGAGCACGAGCGCCGCGAGGAGGTGATCCAGCACCTCTACGGCAAGTACGGGCGCGACCGCGCGGCGCTCACCGCCGAGACCATCACCTATCGGGGACGCTCGGCCGTGCGCGACATGGGCAAGGCGATGGGGCTCTCGCTCGACGTGGTGGACCGGCTCGCGCAGCACCTCGACATCTGGGCATCGGGCGCGCCCGACGAGCGGCGCCTGCGCAGCGCCGGGGTCGACCCGCGCGACCCGATCATCCGGCGCGTCGTCGCGCTCACCGAGCAGGTGTCGGGCTTCCCTCGCCACCGCTCGCAGCACGTCGGGGGCTTCGTGCTCAGCGACCCGCCGCTGTGCGACATCGTGCCCATCGAGAACGCGGCGATGGACGACCGGACCGTCATCGAGTGGGACAAGGACGACGTGGACGCCGCCGGGATGCTCAAGGTCGACGTGCTGGGCCTGGGGATGCTGACGTGCATCCGGCGGGCGCTCTCGCTCGTCGTGCAAACCGAGCAGCCTGACACAAGTGGCGACGGCGAGGCCGAGCGCGCGTTGCTCTCCCGGATCGCGCGCACCGACGACGCCGAGGTCTACGAGATGGCCCAGCACGCCGACACCATCGGGGTCTTCCAGATCGAGTCGCGCGCCCAGATGTCGATGCTGCCGCGCCTGCGCCCGAAGAACTTCTACGACCTCACGATCCAGGTCGCGATCGTGCGCCCTGGCCCGATCCAGGGCAACATGGTCCACCCGTACCTTCGGCGGCGCAACGGCGAGGAGCCGGTGGAATACCCCTCGCGCGACGCGCGGGCGGTCCTCGAACGCACGCTCGGCGTGCCGCTCTTCCAGGAGCAGGCGATGGCGCTCGCGATCACCTGCGCCGGGTTCACGCCCGACGAGGCCGAGCGCCTCCGCCGCTCGATCTCCGCGTGGAAAACCAAGGGCAACCTCATCCACGCGTTCGGGATGCAACTCATCGACGGGATGACCTCGCGCGGCATCCCGCGCGAGTTCGCCGAGCGGTGCTTCGAGCAGATCAAGGGGTTCTCGCAGTACGGGTTCCCCGAGAGCCACGCGGCGAGTTTTGCGCTGCTGGTCTACATCTCCGCGTGGCTGAAGCGCCATCACCCGGCGGCGTTCGCGGCCGCGCTCATCAACAGCCAGCCGATGGGGTTCTACGCGCCGTCGCAAATCGTCCGTGACGCGATCGAGCACGGCGTGGAGGTCCGCGACGCCGACGTGAACCTCTCCGACTGGGACTGCGCGCTGGAAGGGCGCGAAGTGGGGGGGTGCCATCCGCCGCCGGGCGGCGACTACCACGCGCGCAAGGCGACCTTCGGCGTCGGCGGCCCGGCGATCCGGCTCGGGCTGCGGCTGGTGAAAGGACTCTCCGAAGAGGGGGCACGAAAGCTGCTTGACGCGCGTTCCGAGTTCGGACGCTTTGATTCGGTCGAGCGGCTTCATCGAGCGTCGGGAATCCGAGTGCGCGACCTGCGCCGTCTGGCCGCGGCCGACGCGCTGCGGTCGATGGGGCTCGACCGTCAGCAGGCCCTCTGGCAGATCCGGGCCCTTCGCGACGACGACCTGCCCCTCTTCGACGCGATCGAGCAGCGCGACGCAGCGCCGACGTCAGCGATCCACGCCATAGACCTGCGCGAGTCGCTGTCGCGGCTCCCGGCGGTCTCGGAGACCCGGAAAACCATGGACGACTACCAGGCGACCGGGCTCTCGCTCCGGGCCCACCCGCTCCAGTTCATCCGGCCACGCCTCGACGAACTCGGCGCCGAGCGGGCGATCGTTCTGCGGAGCGAGCACGATGCGCCTCACGGGAAGCGTGTCACGATCGCCGGGCTCGCGCTCTGCCGCCAGCGCCCAGCCACGGCGTCGGGCGTGGTCTTCATCACCCTTGAGGACGAAACCGGCATAGCGAACCTCATCCTGCGCCCCAAGGTCTTCGAGCGGTTCCGTCCCGTCGCGCGCCTGAGCGCGATCCTCCTCGCGAGCGGGCGCGTCGAACGCAAGGGCGAGGTCGTCCACGTGCAGGTCGACCGCCTCGAATCGCTCGACGGCCACATTGCCGGGCTGGCGGCCCCATCGAGGGACTTCCATTGAGAACATCAGCAACAAAACGGCGACAGGGCGGACCGAGCTCATCCGGATGCCCTCACGAGGGCGACGCCTGACGAGCCGCGCAACGCAATCGCGCCCGAATCTCGGATCGCGAAGGTCTTGATATGACATCCTGCCGCCCACGTTGTCAGCCCGAGAACGACGCCACGAACAACCCATTGGGAGAAGCACCGGAATTGCAGTCATACGCCGTGATCACCGTTGATCGCCCCGGGGCGACTCAGTAGTTTGGTCCAGCCGCGAATTCCGTGGCAAACGGCGTTCTTCGCGGAGTTTAGATCCATGCGCATGGTCGGAATCGTGAGGGCGGTCGCCGCACCGTGCCTCGTCCTGATGGCGGCTGACGGTCGTGCCCAGACCTGCGTACCCGAGATCGCCACCGAGTTCACGCCGGTCGGCCTCTTCGGGAATGACCTCGCCCAGGGAGGAGGTCGTCTCGCGTTCATGGACAGCGGCGTGACGGGAGTTCGTCCCGGCTTCGCGGCCGTGCGCCTGTACGACATCACAAACCCCGACTCCCCGACGCTGCTCGCCGACATTCCCGCAGCGCCGCTCCTTGGCAGCATCATCTTTCCGACAACCCTGATCGAGATCGATGGCGACGTGCTCTGGAGGTATACGACAAACACCAGAGAACTGGTCGGCACCGACATTTCCGATCCGGCCAATGTGCCCGATCCTGCGACGTGGCCGTCGTTCACGCTCTCAGAGGTCCCGACATTCGGCGCTCCGGATCCCAATCTCTTCGACATCGTGGCGCGATCGGGTCGGCTCTACATCTACCGCTCACCCGGCCAGGTGTTCATCTACGACATCTCGAACCCGAACGCGGTGCAGTACCTGGGCAACTTCACCTACTCGAATGTCGGCGGCGACAGCGCCTTTCTCGTGTTTTCTGACGGTCTTCTGTACGTCAGTCTCAGCAACAATTCCCCCGCGAACAAGCGGCTGGACATCTGGGATCTCGCTGACGGCGTCAATCCCCAGCGCATCTCCATGACCCCGATCGAGGACCTGGTGAGGGTGCGCGCTGTCGGCAATGGCGTCGCGTTGCTTGAGGGCTTCCGCAGCGCTGAACAACAGACCTTCTACTTCCTCGCCGATGTCTCCGACCCGGCCGCGCCGGTTGTCCTGGGCGAGGTGCCCGGCCAACCGTTTTCCATCTTCGGCTTCGCGTCGATCATTCGCGATCAGCGGCTCTACCTGTTCGGAAACTTTGGCTGCGAGATGGCCCAGTACGCCGCGTACGACCTCGATGATCCCGCGGCCCCGCAGCGTGTGAGTTTGCCGGTGCGGTTCGAGCAACCGACCGGCTACGTGCTCTCCCGGCTTGTTGAAGGTGCGCCCGTCGTCTTCAGGCCGAACGGGACTGTGCAGCAACGGATTCTCGTGTTCGATGAACTTTGTGCAGAATCCTCTCTCGCGATTTATGACGCGATCCTCTTGGAGAGCACGACAATCTTCGATGGCGCGCCGGAACTTCAAGGCGTGCCGCTGGCTCAAGCAAATATACTCATCGGGCTGGTTGAGCAGCAACTTTCGAATGGCTTTCTTGCTGTCCCGCCTTGCGATCCGATCACTGTCGCCTTTGCGCCTGATTCGACGGTCGGATCGGTTCTTGTCCAATCGAGCACCGCGTTGTTTGACGGATCGACGACAGTCGGGGCAGTCATCGCTGAGAATGCGACCGTCGAGGTAGTAGGACATCTCATGACCGGGATACTTGACGCGAACGCGACGGCTCTGTGGGTAAACGGCCT
Organism: Phycisphaerales bacterium; assembly: GCA_052168195.1. Taxonomy (GTDB): domain Bacteria; phylum Planctomycetota; class Phycisphaerae; order Phycisphaerales; family UBA1924; genus JAHBXC01. The sequence continues at coordinate 3,131 of JBQLZI010000087.1, read as the reverse complement.
CCTGACGGCCGGCGACATCTCGCTGACGGATGGGAGCGTGCTGCGTCACTCGGACGCCGCGGTGACGGAGATCGTCGATCCCCGTTCGAAGGAAGGGACGGAGATCCCATGAGGACGTTGGGACGAGCGATCGTGCTGGCGGCGGTGAGCATCGGTGTTCACGCGCACGCCCAAACGTGCGTGCCGGAGATCGCGACCACACTTACGCCCGCTGGCGAGGTCCTAGGTTTCGGCATCGACATCGCGCAGGGATCCGGCAGACTCGCCGTGATGGATCCGAGTCTCGTCGACCCCGGGAGCGGGCTCGCCGCGATCCGCCTGTACGACGTCTCGGACCCCTACGTCCCGGTGCTGCTTGCGGACATCTTCGCGGCGAGGCGGGATGATTTCGGGCTGGGAATTGATCCCAATGTGCACATCGAGATCGATGGCGGCACGCTCTGGATGTATCGGGGAAACACCGGCGATCTCGTCGCGATCGATATCTCCGATCCCTCGCAGATTCCGCCCTCCTCGCAGTGGCCCGCGTACAACATCGGCGCTTTCGGAGGCGGGTTTAGTGAGCGCGATGTATTCATCGCTGAGAGCGGGAGGCTTTATCGCATCAAGGGAGACTTTCTCGTAAGGGTTGACATCTATGACGCCTCCGACCCGATGCAACTCGCCTTCACCGCCAACTTTGATGGCAATATCGCCGCCGGCACTGAGCAATTCCTTCTCGACCGTGAGCGATTCTTCGTCAGCATGTCGCCCGCGAATAGCTCAACGCGCTTGGACATTTGGTCGCTCTCGAATCCGGCTTCGCCTCACCGCGTGTCCTCCACATCCTTTCCGGGCTACATTGGCGGTTTGCCCCTCGCGGCGAACGAGAACGCGCTCGTGCTCTTCGTGTTCAACGAGTCCCAGAGCGAGCAGTTCTATCTGATCATCGACGTGTCGGATCCTGCGGCGCCCGTTCTCGTCGGAGCGCTGCCCTTAACTGGAGCCGGGACGGACGTGGCCGCGTCGTTCGACGGCGACATCCTCCGAATGTTTGCGCTCCGAGGTCCGGTGGATTTCGCCGGCTGCGAAAACTCACAGTACGCTGAGTTCGATCTGTCTGATCTCTCGCAGTTCATACGCCGCGGCCAGCCTGTGCGCTTTGCGTTCCAAGCCACGCGCTTTCGCACCCGGTCTGTGAACGGTGGGCCGCAGGTGCTTGCGCGAGATCGAATCATCGGCTTCGGCGCCTTTGTGAGGGCATTTGAATTGCTGTCCCCGTCGTGCGTGCCGGCATCGCTTCCCTACGACGTGATCCTGACCCGCTCGACGGAACTCTTCGACGGCGCGCCGGAGTTGGATGGTGTTCCGCTTGCAGACGCCGACATCCTGCTCTTGGGGGCGAACCAGCCGATCACGGAGGGCTTCGTGACTCCCGGGCTTTGCGACGGGCCGCCAGTTCTGACCTTTGAGATGAATGCGACCGCACGATCGATCGTCGCTCGCGACGCGAGCGTGGTGCTTTCAGGGAACTCGGCGCTCTCGAACTTCGAGGCCGAGAGGACGAGTCTGCGCGTGGACGGATCGCTCACCGCGGGCGTCATCACGCTTGTCGACCAGTCTCAATTTCTACTCGACGGCCTTCTGACTGTGGGCGATATCTCGCTGACGGATGGCAGCGTGCTGCGGCATTCGGACGCGGCGGTGACGGAGATCGCGCAGCCGAAAGCGCAAGACAGGGGTGATGAACCGTGAACATGATCAAAAGCATTCGTGCCGATCGTTTGCTCACTCTCTGCGGCGCCGCTGCGACGCTGGCGGCGTCGTCGTCATGGGCCCAGAGCGGAGATCGTGGGACCGTCGTCATCAACGGCGCCGAGATCCGTGTCACCGGAAGCATGTTCATCGACGCGACGAGCCGGATCGACCTCACCGGTCGGGGATTCGCGCCCGGCGAAGGCCCCGGGGCAGGCACGCAGGCGTTGGCCGGGACGGATTCCGCTGGCAATCCAACATTCCGTGGAACCGGTGCGGGCCACGGCGGAATCGGAGGGGCGCCCTTCGGTCGCCAGCCTCAAGGATTTGGAGGCGCGTACGGCGATTTCCGGTGGCCCACCGAGTTTGGCTCAGGCGGCGGGGGGCCTAGTGGCGGCGCGGGTTGTTTGATCCGGAACTCGACTTCTGCCGGAGGCGGCGCCGTCGCGTTGTTTGTCGGGGGCGAGCTCGTCCTCGATGGCGAGATCATTGCGGACGGGAGCGAAACTGGCAGCACGACGGGCTCTGGGTCGGGCGGTTCGATTCTCGTGCAGGCCGGCGTTCTGGCAGGTTCAGGCGCGGTGCGCGCCAACGGGGGATTTCGCCCTGATCCCGGGCCAGGCTTCTGCAATGGCGGCGGCGGCGCGGGTGGGGGAGGGCGGATTGCTGTCTATGCTGCCGATTCCAGTCAATGGACCGGCACGATGGAGGCCCGGGCAGGGAATCTCGGGCAGCGCGGCGGCGCGGGCACCGTGTACTTCTCCGCGGGCGGCGGCGCGTCACCCAGACTGATCATCGACAACACCGGCGCGGGTGGCCCTGTGTTTGTTGAGAACGGCACAACGCCTCTTGCGGGTGAAGTCGTTGTTGGCGGCGTGCTCGTACGCGGCGGCGCCCGCTTGGCCGGCGACCCGAACGGCGACGACCTGCGGCTCTACAGCGCCGAGGATGTCGTCATCGACGCTTCCGGGCTTGTCTCGGTCTCCGAGTTTGTGCCGTGGGGTCTTGGCCAAAGCCCGGGGCAATCGGGTGGTGCATCTGGCGGTGGCGGTGGACACGCGGGCGATGGTGGTTTCGGAGGAAACAACCGGTTCGATGGCAACGGCGGCGCTGGAGGAATGGAGATCGGTCACCCGTCGCTCGACCCGCCGACGCGCGGGTCGGGAGGCGGGATCTCGACGTCGTACGGAAATCCCGGCGGCGCGGGCGGAGGGTACCTCGAGGTCAACGCCGCCGGCATGCTCGTCATCGACGGATCGCTCAACGCCGACGGTTCGATGGGCAGCGGTAATGCGGGGGGCGGTTCGGGCGGGGGCATTCTGCTTCGCGCGGGAACGATTACCGGCGCTGGAACACTGAGCGTTCAGGGTGGTGACGGCGGCCTAGGCCAAGCGATC
>JBQLZI010000086.1:0-9582 GCA_052168195.1 Phycisphaerales bacterium | reverse complement strand
GCTGCTCCTGGTGGCGCGCGGGCGCGGGGCGCGACGGCGCGTGCGAGCCGTTGGGGGACGTGCGCGCGCCCTGCTGCTCGGCGAACGCGCGGACGTCCTTCTCCATCACGCGGCCGCCGATGCCGGTGCCGGGCACCTGATCGATGTTCACGCCCAGATCACGGGCGACGCGGCGCACGGCGGGGGTGGCGAGGGCCTTGCCCGCCGTCGCGGAGATGCCGGGCATGTCGGAGAGCGCGCCGACCACGGTCCCGGCGTCCTCGCGTTCCTCGGCGTTGGCCTTGGCGACGTCCGGACCCTGACGCTCGGCCGTCTTGGTGGTGGAGGTGGTGCGCGAGGCCTGCGGCTTGGGCTCAGCGGCCCCGCCGTCGGAGGCGCCCTCGTACGTCCAGGCGACCTCGCCGACCTTCATGATCTCGCCGACCTCGCCGTTGAGGGTCTTGATGACGCCAGCGCGGGGGGAGGGGACCTCGACGAGGGCCTTGTCGGTCTCCATCTCGGCGACGGTCTGGTGCTCTTCGACGGTGTCGCCGGGCTTCACGAGCCAGCGGATGAGTTCGGCCTCGTGGACGCCCTCGCCCAGGTCGGGGAGGATGAAGACGTTGGGGTCGGAGGAGGTCTGGCCGGCCATGGGTGCTCCAGAGGGGGCTGTGGTCGGGGGTCGTTCGAGGTCAGCGCGATCGCGGGGCCGTCCGCTCTCGCCCCCGGAACCCACGCCCGGGGTCGGAGGCGGCGTCGGTGGGCCGCGTCGCGATTGTAGCCGGAGCGAGCGGGCGCACGGGCGGCGCCGATCCGCGGCGCGCGGTGAGCGCCCGCGCGGGCTTCAGGGGGTAACCCCGGTTCGGATCTGAAGCGGCCCGGGGTACATTGCGGACTCGCCTGTCGTGTGCGCCGCGCGCCCGCCCGCGTGGGTGAGCGTGACCACGCCGCGGCATGGCGGAGGGAAGGAAGACGTCATGGCCCACCGTGTTGTCCCGTGCGCGAGCGCGATCATCGCGTGCACGCTCTTGGCGTCTCCGGCGTTCGCGCAGCGCCTGAACATCGACATCGACGCCGCGACGGCCGGCGCCCCGCTGGGGGGCGGGGTTCCCAGCGCGGCGTTCGGCGCCGCGTCCGGGCAGACGGGCGTGTGGAACTCGTTCACGGGCACGGCCAACGGCGTGCCCTCGGCGCCGCTGATGGACCTTTCGGGCGCGGTGACCGGCGCGACGATCACCATGACCAGCGCGTCGGGCGGCAGCCTGCTGAGTTTCAACAACACCACGAACAGCGGCGACTACGCGCTGCTGATGAACGACGCGAACCAGGTGGGCACCGTGATCCAGGGCGGCTCGCGGACGTACACCATCAACGGGCTAGCGAACGGGATGTACACGCTCTACACCTACGCCGCGCCGCCGCAGGGCATCCCCGGATTGACGACCGTCAGCGTGGCGGGCTCGACGAGCACGAACCCGCAGCAGGCGGTCGGCCCCGCGAGCAACAACACGTTCGCGCTCGGGCAGACGCACACGATCCACGACGTGCTGGTGACCAACGGCACGATCACCGTGCAGGTGACCGCGACGGCGGGGCAGGGCGTGTCGGCGTACATCAACGGGTTCCAACTCGTGCCCACGCCCGGCACGCTCGCGATCCTCGCGATGGGCGGGTGCTTGGCGGCGAGAAGGAGGAGGTGAGTCAGCCCCCACGAGAGATGAAATGAACAGAGGCTCCGAGTTCATTCGGAGCCTCTGTCGTTCTATGCAGAATGCCTGGAATTACCGCTCGACGACCATCGCGACCGCGTTGCCGCCGCCGAGGCAGAGCGCGGCGACGCCGGTCTTTTTGTCGAGGCGGTTCATCTGGTGGACGAGCGTTGTGAGCACGCGCGCGCCCGACGCGCCGATGGGGTGGCCCAGCGCGACCGCGCCGCCGCAGACGTTCACCTTCTCGGGGTTGATCTCGGCGGCCTTGAGGTTCGCAAGGGTCTGGGCCGCGAACGCCTCGTTGACCTCGAACAGGTCGACGTCGTTCACGGTCTTGTTCACCTTGCCAAGCACACGCGGGACGGCGACGCCCGGCGCGGTGAACAGGTCCTTGGGCGCAACGCCCGCTGTGTCGTAGGCGGTGATGCGCCCGAGGATCTTGAGGCCGAGTTCGTTGGCCTTCTTCTCGGTCATGATGACGATCGCCGCGGCGCCGTCGGAGATCTGGCTGGCGTTGCCCGCGGTGACCGAGCCGGCCTTGTCGAACGCGGGGCGGAGTTTCGCGAGTGACTCCATGTTGGTGTCGGCGCGGAAGCCCTCGTCGTGCTCGACGCCGCCGGTGCGCGACATCGCCTGATCGGCGGTGAGCGCCACGATCTCGTTCTTGAACCAGCCGTTCTTCGTCGCCTCGGCGGCGCGAAGGTTGGAGCGCTCGGCCCACTTGTCCTGGTCCTCGCGGGAGAGGCCGAACTGCTTGGCGGTGTGCTCGGCGGCGTTGCCCATGGGCCAGCACTCGAAGGCGCAGGTCAGGCCGTCGGCGGCCATGTGGTCGATGAGTTTCGCGTCGCCGAACTTGATCCCGGCGCGGGCGTGCACCATGTGGGGCGCAAGCGACATGGACTCAAGGCCGCCCGCGACGCCCGCGTCGATGTCGCCCGCCTTGATGGCCTGCGCGACGAGCATCGCGGCCTGCAGGCCCGAGCCGCAGACCTTGTTCACGGTCCAGCAGTTCATCGAGTCGGGCAGGCCCGCCTTCAGCGCGGCCTGACGCGCGGGGTTCTGGCCCAGCCCGGCCTGAAGCACGCAGCCCATCACCACTTCCTGGATGTGGTCCTTCGCGGCGGGGGCGTCGGCGAGCGCGGCCTGGATCGCGTACGACCCGAGCACCGGCGAGGGGACCCGCGAGAGGCCTCCCATGAACTTGCCGATGGGGGTGCGCTTGGCGGCGACGATCACGGGCGTGCGGTCGGACATGGATAGCAACTCCGAAAGTGGGGGGCCTGAAGCGCGGTCCGGCCGCGCGGTCTAGGGTATGCCTCGGGCGGTGCAACGCGTCGGATCGCCGGCGTGTTCCGCGTCCGAACCCGTCGCAGACCCCGCAAACCACGGATCCCCGGCACAACGCGAGGAAGGGAGCCGCCCGTGGCCGCCCCGGCGCAGGAAGAGATCATCCAGACAGCCGAGTCGGCGCTCGGCGAGCACGGGCAGACGCTCGTCGAGGTCGGCACGATCGCGGTCGCGGTCCTCCTCGCGCTCTTCGCGCTCGAGGTCGTGCGCTGGATTCTGGTGCGCATCGCCAGGCGCACGTCCACGCAGGTCGACGACACGCTGGTGCGCGAACTCGCGCGGCCCGCGCGGCTGCTCGTGCCCACGCTGGCGGCGCTGTTCGTCTCCCCCTCGATGGAACTCGCGGGGTTCGCGGGCGAGATCCGACACGCGATCTCGCTGGTCCTGATCGCGGCGGTCGGTTGGCTGCTGGTCGCGGCGCTGGAGGCGGGCGAGCGGATCGTGCTGCGCCGCTACGACATTTCCGCGTCGGACAACCTGATGGCGCGCAGCCGGCACACGCAGTTGCGCGTGCTGACGCGCACCGTCCAGATCTTCATCGTGGTGATCACCATCGCCGTGGCGCTGATGACCTTCCCGCGCGTCCGCGAACTGGGCACGAGTCTGCTGGCGTCGGCGGGCATCGCGGGGCTGGTGGTGGGCCTTGCCGCGCGCCCGCTGCTGGAGAACATCATCGCCGGCCTGCAGATCGCGCTGACGGAGCCGATCCGCATCGACGACGTGCTGATCGTGGAGGGCGAGTGGGGGAGGGTCGAGGAGATCACCGCGACGTACGTCGTGGTGCGCATCTGGGACCAGCGCCGCCTCATCGTCCCGCTGAGTTACTTCCTCACCAAGCCCTTCCAGAACTGGACGCGCGAGAGTTCGGAACTGCTCGGCACGGCGTTCCTGTACCTCGACTACCGCGCGCCGATCGACGCGATCCGGAGCAAACTCGAGGAACTTTGCAAGAGCAGCGAGCACTGGGACGGCCGCGTCTGCAAGGTGCAGGTCACCGACGCCAGGGAGCGCGTCATCGAGGTGCGCCTGCTCGTCTCGGCGCCCGATTCGAGCGCCCAGTGGGACCTGCGCTGCGAGGTCCGCCAGGGCGTGCTGGAGTTCCTCCAGGAGAACCACCCCGAGTCCCTGCCGCGGACCCGCGTGGCGTGGGAGGACGGCACGGTGAAAGTCGCGGGGCTGGACGCGGGTGCGCAACCGGATTCCGGTTCCTGAGCCGCGGTCCTACCCTTCTCCCCTTCGAGTTCCCGCTCCACGAGGAGAGACCCATGCCCGCCGCGACCGCCACCGCTGACGCTTCGACGTTCGAGAAAACCGACACCCACCTGATCCTCCCCGCCGACAGCAACCAGGCGCTGGGCATCGCGCGGTACGCGATCGACTTCATCCGCGGCGGCAAGGGCGTGCCCGCGGCGAGCGTCCTCGAGCGGACCAACATGTTCCATGTCGACGCCACCTTCTGCGGCCTGTCGGCGATCGCGCTGGGCACCAACGCCCCGACCGTGCTCCGCGCCGAGGCGCTCGAATACGCCGACGGCAAGGGCGCGACGATCTTCGGCGACACGGCGCGCGTGAAGCCCGAGAAGGCGGTCGTCGCCAACTCGTCGGCCGTCCGCGAGTGGGACAGCAACGGGACGAACTTCGGGTACAACCCCGCGCTCGGGCACACCGCGGGCGAGTTCGGCCACAACGACTTCTACCCCGTCGCGATGGCCGCCGCCCAGGTGAAGGGCCTCGACGGCGTGACCGCACTGCGAGGGATGATCGCGCTCGACGAGATCCGCGGGCGCCTCGCCGAGGTCTTCTCGCTCAAGAGTTACAAGATCGACCACGTCGTGCACGGCGCCATCGCGAGCGCCGCGGTCTACGGCGCGATGATCGGCGCGACCGAGGAGCAGATCGAATCCGCGATCGGCATGGTCGTGGCGCATTCCATCCCGTGGCGCGCCATCCGCGCGGGCAAGCAACTGAGCGACTCGAAGGGCGCGTCGGCGGCGATCAGCAGCGAGGCCGCCGTGCTCTTCGCGCAGCGCGCGGCCCGTGGGTTCCTCGGCCCGCGCGACATCTTCCGCAACCCCGAGGCGATCTTCCGCTTCTTCGAGCCCACGACCGAGGGCAAGGAACGCTGGAAGGAGATGGCGCCCTCGCCGTTCGACCTGCACCTGGCGCACAGCGGCGAGGACTTCGCCGTCATGGGCATGCACTTCAAACTCGGGCTCTACGAGCACCAGTCGGCCGGCGCGCTGCAGGCGGTGATCGATCTCGCCAGCCAGTCGCCCGACCTGCTCAAGGGCGCCAAGCCGGGCGAGGCGATCAAGACCATCACCATCCTCGCGTACGAGCCGGCCTTCGGGATCATCGGCAACCCGATGAAGATGGACCCCAAGACCCGCCAGAGCGCCGACCACTCGATGGCGTACATCGTCTCGACGCTCCTGCGCAAGGCGTGCGAACTGGCCGGCAGGAGCGGCGGCAAACTCCCGCAGGGCGGGGGCGCCCACGACGAGGTCTGGAAGGCGCTCATGCTCGAGCCCGCGGACTACAAAGAGGATGAGACCGCGGTCTTCAACCCCGCGACCCGCGCCCTCATGCAGAAGATCCGCTTCGAGCACGGCGGGCCGGAGTACGACGCGAAGTACCCCGACGGCATCCCGACGTCCCTCAAGATCGAGGACTCGTCCGGGAAGGTCCACGACTCGGGTCTGGTGATGTACCCCGCGGGCCACGCCCGGAACACGTCCGCGAACCTCAAGGACATCCTGAACCACAAGTTCGCGTTGATGGCCCGGCTGGCCAGCGACTCGCCCAAGGGGCTGATCGAGCGGTTCGCGGACCTCGAGAAGAAGTCCGCCGCGGAGATCGCGTCGATCAACGACTTCACCCTGGCCAAGCGCGGGGGTTTCGGCAACGGGTGATGCGGGCGGGCGTCCGAAAGCCCGTTTAAGTCCTTTGTTATCAATGATTTCTGCGTGTTTCCCCGTTCGCTTTCGCGCGGGCGGGGTGTACTTTCTCGTCGTCGACGGAAGGCATCGTTCTGCGTCCGGGTCAGGGGCGTGGGTCGTCGGCAGACACAGGGAAAGAGGAGAGCACGCATGAAACTCATCACCGCCATCGCTGTCGCCGCCGCCGTCTCTGGCGCCGCGTCCGCCGCCACCGTCAAGGCCAAGTACTCGGGCATGGCCCAGAACACCGGCTCGTACCACATCTCGCTGGCCCATACCTCGGGGACCTATAACGCCCACGTCGGCGCCGGCGCCCTCAAGCACCAGTTCCAGGGCGATTCCGAGATCTTCGCCGGTCAGATGCTCCGCACCTTCTGCGTCGATCTCACCCAGCAGGTGGTCGGCCAGGTGCGCACCTACGAGGTCATCAGCGTCGCGAACGCTCCCGACCCCGACGCCCCCACGGGCAACGTCGGCGCCCTCCGCGCCGGCTACCTCGGCTCGCTCTACTACAACGCGATGCAGGCCGGCCTCATCGACCACCGCGGCAGCGCGACCGACGCGATGACCAACCAGCAGGCCTCGGCCTTCCAGCTGGTCATCTGGGAACTCGCCTTCGAGGACGCCGGCGTGCTCGCCGCCGTCTCGGGCAACAACTCGGGCTTCGGGTCGCTCTTCGCGAACGACGACTTCAAGGTCACGAACAGCATCAACGGCGGCGTTGCCGCGAACTTCGACACCTTCTTCGGCTGGGCGTTCAACGGCGACGCCGTCGGCGGGCTCCGCGCGATGGCTTCCCAGACCGCGCAGGACCAGCTGATCATCGTCCCGCTCCCCACGGGCGGCGGCATGGCCCTGGCCGGCCTCGCCGCGATCGGCTGCACCCGCCGCCGTCGCTGAGCTCCCGGAGCGCTCGACCCCCGTCGCTCTCCCGGTCGAGCGCGGCGCTCAACAACGTAGTCTCGTGTGCGAAGACGACGGACTCCCTCAAAGCGGGTCCGTCGTTTTCTTTCCATCTGGTTACCCCGTTTTCCCAGTGTGACGCGCCGGCGGCAGCGGGCGCTAAGTCGTTGATATTTCACGACTTCTAGGGGAATTCCGGGCGCGACATTCGGCGCGTATGGGGTAGTATCTCACAGAGAGCAATGTTGCGTTTCCGCCACAGTCGCGCGTATGCGACCACCCGGTGCGCACGAGTCCGGTCAGGGCTCGGTGATGGAGGAGAGAATCCAGATGAATCGCTTGTTGATCGCATGCGCGGCCGTTGCCGCCGTCGCCGGCGCCGCGCAGGGCGCGACGCTCAAGGCCAAGTACACCGGCCTTGCACAGAACTCCGGAAGCTACAGCATTTCCCTGAGCCACAACTCCGGCACGCTGACGGCGAACGTCGGCGCCGGCGCGCTCAAGCACCAGGTGCAAGGTGATTCGCAGACCTACGCGGGCGCGCTGCTCCGCACGTTCTGCATCGACCTCGCGCAGAACGTCGTCGGACAGATCCGCACGTACGACATCGCCAGCGTCGCCTCGGCGCCCGAGCCCGACGCCCCGACGGGCAACGTCGGCAGCCTCCGCGCCGGCTACCTTGAGTCGCTGTACTTCAACGCGATGCAGGCCGGTCTCATCGACAACCGCGGCAGCGCCACGAACGCGATGACCAACCAGCAGGCCGCCGCCTTCCAGCTGACGGTCTGGGAACTCGCGTTCGAGGACGCGGGCGTCCTCGCCGCTGTCGCCGGCAACGCCGGGATGTACAACTCCCTGTTCGCCAACGACGACTTCCGCATCACCAACAGCATCAACGCCGGCGTCGCCGCCAACTTCAGCCTGTTCTTCTCCTGGGCCTTCAACGGCGACGAGCTGAGCGGCCTCCGCGCCATCACCTCGGCGACCGCCCAGGACCAGCTGATCATCGTCCCGACGCCCACCGGCGGCCTCCTGGCCATCGCCGGCCTCACCGGCGTCGCGGCGATCCGCCGTCGGCGCTGAGCCGACCGTCCCTGTCCGCGAAACGCTCGACACTCTCCCCGTCGAGCGGACAGAACGCTCCGCACCGACTCGTGTGCGCTCGCGGCCCGTTCTCCTCACCGAGAGCGGGCCGCGGCTCTTTTTGTGCGCACCACCCGGGCGCTACCATCGCCCGATGAGCCAGCCAACCCAGACGCACCCCGCGACCGCCGCCGCCCTCAGACTCCGCGCCGCCATGAACGAGCGCTGCGTCGCGCTCCCCGGCGCGTTCAACGGTTTGGTCGGCCGCGCCGTCGCCGACGCGGGCTTTGAGGGAACCTACATCTCCGGCGCCGCGGTCAGCGCCTGCGCCGGGCTGCCCGACGTGGGCTTGGTTTCGCTCGAGCACTTCTGCCGCGTCATCAACGAGGTCTTCCGCGCCTCGGGGCTGCCGCTGATCGCCGACGCCGACACCGGCTTCGGCGAGGGGGAGATGGCCACCCGAACCGTGTGGGAGTATCACCACGCCGGCGCCGCGGGCCTGCACATCGAAGACCAGGTCTTCCCCAAGCGCTGCGGGCACCTCGACGGCAAGGCGCTCGTCCCGGTCGAGCACATGGTCGAGAAGATCACCCGGGCCGCCGACGCCCGGGACGCCTGCTCCGGCGGCGCGTTCATCGTCTGCGCGCGAACGGACGCCGCCGGTGTCGACGGGCTCGACGCCGCGATCACCCGCGCCAAGGCGTACCTCGACGCGGGCGCCGACATGATCTTCCCCGAGGGCCTGAAGTCAGAGGAAGACTTCGCCGCCGTCGCCGAGGCGCTGCGCCCCAAAGGCGCGCTGCTCCTCGCGAACATGACCGAGTTCGGCAAGACGCCCGTCATCCCGCTCAAGCGGTTCGAGACGATGGGCTACCACTGCGTGATCCACCCCGTCAGCACCCTGCGCAGCGCGATAGGCGAGGCCCAGCGCATGCTCGCCGCCCTCAAGCGCGACGGCGACGTGTCCGCCTCCCTCGACGCCATGCAGCCCCGCGCCGAACTCTACCGCCTGCTCTCCTACACTCCGGGTCAGGAGTGGGCGTTCCCCGGCCCGCGGCCGGGCAGGCCCTGATCTCCCCCGCGCAGGACGCGCACCGTTCAACCCACCGAACCGTTCCCCGACCGTCCCCATGACGAGGAGCCATCCATGAGCGCATCGACCGAGACCAAGCCCGCCAAGACCCCCGCCCCCAAAGGCGCCGGCCTCGAAGGCATGGTCGCGGGCGACAGCGCCATCTGCTCAGTCGAGCAGGACGACCTGATCTACCGCGGCTACACCATCGAAGACCTCGCGACCAACGCGACCTTCGAGGAAGTCGCCCACCTGCTCCTCGTCGGGCACAAGCCCAGCACGAGCGAACTCGCCGCGTTCAAGAAGCAACTCGTCGAGCAGCGCGCCCTGCCAAAGCCCGTCGTCGACGTCATCAAGATCAGCGCCGCCGAGAAGGCCGCCCACCCGATGGACGTCCTCCGCTCCGCGGTCTCGGTGCTCGCGCACTTCGACCCGCTCTGCCAGGACAACTCCCCCGAGGCGGAACTCAAGAAGTCGATCTCGCTCACCGCGAAGATCGGCACGATGATCGGTCACATCCAGAACGTGATCGACGGCCGCGACCTGATTC
>JBQLZI010000085.1:0-9583 GCA_052168195.1 Phycisphaerales bacterium | reverse complement strand
ACGTCGTTGTCGAGCGGCCCGCGGTTGAACAGCCCGCGCACCTTTGTCGACACCGCAGTGCGCAGGTCGCGGGGCGCGAACGCCTCGTTGCCCTCGAAGCGGATGTCCGTCACGCGCACGCGCCCGCCCTCGCGGATGCGGAAGAGCACCACGCCGTCACGCTCGAGTTCCTCGCGGTCGACCGTCACATCCACCAGGAAGTAGCCGCGCTTGCGGTACAACTCCTCGATCGCGCGTTCGGCGCGCCCGAGTTCGTACTCGTCGATGGGAACGCCCGGGTCGATGCGCACCGCGTTGGCCAGGTCCGCGTCGGGGATCGTCCGGTTGCCGACCACCTGCACGTCCTGCACGATCGGCGCCTCGACCACGCGGAAGACCACGTCGACCGTGCCGTCGGGGTTGGGCTCGACTTCCGCGTCGAGCGTGCGGAACTGCCCGACGCGGAACAGCCGGCGGACGTCCTCGCGCGCCGTCGCGTCGCGGTAGGGCTGCCCCTCGCGTGAGCGGATCTGGTTGCGCACCAGTTGCTCATCGACGCGCGAGAGCCCCTCCACCCGGATCGTGCGGATCGGGCGGAACTCGAACGGCGATTCTTCTGCGGCCATCGCCGCGTCGGCCTGGGTCGCCTCGGGCCCGGGGGCCGCCGGGGGCGCTTCCTGCGCCCACGACGTCGCCGCGATGGCCGTTCCTGCGCACGCAGCGAGCACGGAGACCGCGCGGGCTCGCCGCGAGCGGCAGACGGACGCAGACGCCGAAGATGGGGGGAGAGACCGGTCGATCACGAGCCGGGGACGATACTTCGCTGGCCCTGACACCACAAGCGAGCGGCCCGCGCAAAGACAAGCGCATTCTCGGCGCCCGGGTTGCGATCCGGGCCGATCTGGATACCCTCGGATGCGTTGTTCCGATCGCGCGCCGCGACGCGTCGCGAGAGAGAGATCGCCTTTCCCCCTACTCCCCCCTCTTCGCGGCGTGCGCGCCACGAGCAAGGATGCCCGATGTCGAAGTTCCTCGCCGGCGTTCGACGCCCGGCGTTGTGCGCCGTGTCCGCCGCCTCCATGCTGGCCGGCGGCATCACCCTCTGGGCCATGCTCGACCCCGAGACCGTCCGCGGCGCGTCCACCCCGCTGCTCCTCGGCGTGCTGGGCCTGATGACCCTCCCCCTGCTCACCCTCGCGGCGTTCGAGACCGACCGCCGGAACCGCGCCTTCCGCGCCGCCCTGCGTCGCGAGGCGGCCCAGCGTCGACTCAGCACCGCGATCGCCGCGCTTGACATCGCCTCGATCCCCGAGCACGGCGCGCACACGAAAGCGCGCGAGGTCGAAACCGTCGCGCGCCGTCACGAGGGTGTGGGAGCCGCCGAAGGCGTCAGCGGGCGGAGGGCCGCTCGATCAGCACCGGGACGCTCACGCGCTGCGGCCCGTCGGTGATCTGCACGGGCGTCTGAAGCGTCCGGTCGCCGGCCGCGTTCAGCGGCAGCAGACTCACATCAAAGAACGTCCGGCGCGCCATCGACTGGGGCGCCTCGCAGCCGCACACCGCGTCGACGAGCGCTTCCATGCCGTCCGCGGAGCGGGGCATCTCCACGCTGTACTCGACGCCGCCGCACGCGTCCCCGCGGTTCTTCAGGCGGACGGTCATGCCCTCCTGCGCCGCGAGGCGGAACAGTTCCTGCTCGACGGCGCTGGGGTCTTCCGCGACAACGCGGAGCGAGAGCCGGTTGAGCCCCGCGAGGCGCAGGGCGTCTTCGTACGAAGCGGGCGCCGCCTCGGGGAGATCCCCGTAACGTGCGGGCATGAACGCGCGCGAACGCCCCGCGACCGCGAGCGTCAGCACCTCGTTGTTCCACTTCGACCAGTCGATCCGCGCCTTGTCGAGCGCTTCGACGATTTCCGCGAGCGGCAGATCGTTGCCGGTGATCCGCGTCGGCACGCGTGAGGGCAGCACCGGAACGTCGCTGTGCAGATCGTTCCACGTGCGCAGGGCGGCGGGAGTCGCCGTGGCTGTCCGGGCCATCGTGCGCAGCGCCGCGCGCTCGTTGTGCGTGTGCTGCGCGAGTTGGATCGCCTCGTCGACCTGTTCGTCGGTCACCGTCGCCGCGCTCGCGAGTTCCATCGCTCCGGCATCCATCGCCCTGATCGCGTCTTCGGCACCGCTGATCGCGGCGGCCTGCTGCCCGCCGATCTGGCGCGGGGGGGCCGGGTTCATCGTGTTCCAGACCAGCGCGCCGCCCGCGAGGAGCAGCCCGATCGACGCCGCCGCGGCCAGCCCGCGACCGAACCCGATCCGCGCCAGCACGCCCGAAGACCGGGCTTCGCCGATGCCTTCCAGAATCGCCTCACGCTCAGCGGCCTCGATGGCTTCCTGCACCGTGCGGTGCGGCGCCCGGCCGCCCGACTGCGCGATCATCCGCGCGAACTCGGCGCGGAGCATCGTCCGGTCGCGGCGCATCGCGTCGAGCGTCGCCGCCAACCCGCGGTCGGCCTTCAGCGCCCGCTCGATCTCGAGCGCACGCGTCGAGGGCAGGTCGCCCTCGATGAAGCCAAGGAGTTCGTTGTCGTCGAATCGACCGTTCATCCGGTTGCTCGCTTGCCCAGGGGGGAGAGCCCTGCTGGTTCGTCATTCGTCTTCGTCGTCGGACGCGTCGCGGTAACCCTCCGCGAGCGCCGATTGCCGCTGCTCGATGGCCTCGCGCAGGGCGGCGCGGGCTCGGAACAGACGGCTCTTCACCGTTCCGATCGGCACGCCCAGGACCTCGCCGATCTGCTGGTAATCCAGATCCTGTCCGTCTCGAAGAACGAGCACGGCGCGGTGGTCCGGGTCCAGCGTGTCGAGGGCGGCCAAGAGCATGTCGCGATCCTCGCGGGTTTCGACGCGCTCCTGCCCGGAAGGTTCCGGCGCGGCTTCGAGTGCGTCCGAGAAGGTTCGCCCCCCTTCCGATGCCCCCGCTCCGCCTCCTCCGGAGGCCATCGGCGCGTCGAGCGAGGCATGGCGGCGGAGTTTGCGCTTCCGCATGTAACTGATGCAGACGTTCATGGCGACCCGCGTCAGCCACGTGCTGAACCGAGCCCGGTTGTCGAAGGAATCCAGCCCCTGGATCACCTTCACCATCGCGTCCTGGGTCAGGTCGCGGGCGGTCTCCGGGTCGCGGACCATCCGCAGGCAGGTGGCGAAAATCCGCTCCTCGTGGGCCTGGAGCAATTCCGCGAGGGCCGCCTGGCTGTCCGCACGCGACGACGTGGCGCGGATCCGCTCGATCAGCCGGGCGTCGAGTTCCGCGCGGCGCGCCGACGCGGCGTCCTGTTCGCTGCGGCGAACCTGCTCGGGCGTGGGCTCGCTCCCGCCGCCCGCGCCTGCTGTGTTGTCCGTTGCTCGTCGGGCCATGCGGTCGGGCGTCTCGCGCCGGTCTCCTTCCCCTCGCACGCGATACCATCGGCTGAGTCGGGCCCGATCGGACCACCAAGGCCCGATGGTACCAGCCGGAGCCCGACGCGACGGCGCCCCTTCCCCTCAACCTCCCGAGCGCATGCCCAACACCACCTCCCACGCCGACCGCTACGTCTCGCCCCTCGCCTCCCGAAACGCGTCGCCCGAGATGCAGGCGATCTGGTCGCCCCGGCGCAAGTTTTCGGCATGGCGACGCCTCTGGCTGGCCCTCGCTCAGGCCCAGAAAGACCTCGGCCTGCCCATCACCGACGAGCAGATCCGCCAACTCCAGGCCAACCTCGACGTCTCCGAAGAGGATCTCGCCGCCGCCGCCGAGCACGAGAAGCGCCTCCGCCACGACGTGATGGCCCATGTGCACACGCTGGGCGACAAAGCCCCCGCCGCGCGGCCGATCATCCACCTCGGCGCGACCTCGCAGGACGTCAACTGCAACACCGAACTCCCGATCCTGCGCGACGCGCTCGACCTTGTCTGCGTGAAAACCGCGTGCGTCGTCGCTGCGCTCGCGACCTTCGCGCAGCGCTGGAGCGACCTGCCCACGCTCGCGTTCACCCACTACCAGCCGGCCCAGCCCACCACCTTGGGCAAGCGGGCCGCGACATGGGCCTACGACCTCGCGCTCTGCCTCGAACGCCTCGAGCGCACACGCGACGACGTGAAACTCCGCGGGATGCGCGGCGCCACGGGCACGCAGGCCTCGTACCTCGCGCTCTTCCGCAACGACGCGGGCAAGGTCCGCCAACTCGAAGCGAAGGTCGCTGAGCGCCTCGGCTTCGACGACGACGCCGTCTACCTCCTCACCGGGCAGACGTACCCGCGCGTCGTCGATTCGTTCATCCTGTCCGAACTCGCCTCCCTCGCCGCGGTCATCCACAAGATCTGCAACGATGTCCGGCTCATGGCCAGCCGCAAGGAACTCGACGAGCCCTTCGGCGAGTCGCAGATCGGCTCCTCCGCCATGCCCTACAAGCGCAACCCGATGCGCTGCGAGCGCGCCACCGCCCTCTCGCGGTTCGTGATCAACATGGCCGGCAACGCGCACGACACCGCCGCCACCCAGTGGCTGGAGCGCACCCTCGACGACTCCGCCAACCGTCGCCTCTCGCTCGCCGAGTCGTTCCTCGCGATCGACGGCGCCCTGGACCTGATGCACAACGTCGGCGCCGGCTTCGACGTGCACGAGGCGACCATCCGCGCCAACCTCATGGCGGAACTCCCCTTCATGGCCACCGAGAACCTGATGATGGAGGCCGTCAACGCGCACGGCCGCGATCGGCAGGAAGTTCACGAGGCCATCCGCAGGCACGCCCAGGCCGCCGGCGCGCGGGTGAAGAACGAGGGCAAGCCCAACGATCTGATCGACCGCCTCCGCGCCGAGCCGCTGCTTCAGGGCGTCGACCTCGACGCGGCGCTCGACCCGTCGCTGTACGTCGGGCTGGCGCCCGAACAGGTGGACGACTTCCTGACGCGCTGCGTTGCCCCGATCCGCGCGCGGTACGAAGGCCGACTCGCCCCCCCGCCCGAACCGAACGTGTAAGGCCTTCCGGGTGGACACGATCGGGCCCAGCCCCGATGATCCACCCATGCCCGAGCGCGACGACGCACAACGCGGCGACTCCGCACCCGATCTGCGCCCAAAGGCCGACCGCGACCCGCTCGCCGACGCGCCGAGCGAAGAGAGCGACGCCAACGAAACGCCCGACGCCTGCACCGTGATCTACGACGCGGGCGGCGGCGACGAGTCGTACGACCGCATCGACGAACTCATCGACTCCGAGACCGCGACGCCCGACATGCTCGCGCCGCTGCTCGAAGAGCAGGCGCCCGCCGACGCCGCCGACATGCTCGAACGCATGGGCTCGGGCGATTCGGCCCGGGTCCTCCGCCAGATGGAGGAGGAAGCCGCCGCCGACGCGCTCGCGCACATGGACCTCGCGCTCGCGAAGACGGTCATCATGGACCTCGACCCGCGCGAGGCGGGCGAACTCCTCGAGTGCATGGACCCCGACGACGCGGTCGACCTGCTCCAGACGCTGACCAAGGACCAGTCCGCCGAGGTCCTCCGGCACATGCCCAGGCGCCTCGCGGCCCACCTGGGCAAACTCGCGCAGTACCCGCCGGAATCCGCCGGCGGGCTGATGAACACCGACGTCCTCTTCCTCCCGCCCGGGCTGACCGTGTCGCGCGCGATCGAGTTCCTGCGCAGCGACCCGATCTTCCGCGACCCGGACAACATGATCGAGGACCTCTACTGCCTCGACGACGAGCAGCGCCTCGTCGGGTGGATGTCGCTCCGGCAGTTGCTCCTCGCCCAGCCCGAGGAACGCATCGCCGACCTGATGGAGCGCGAGGTCGACGTGCTCCGCCCGAACCTTGACCGCGAGGAAGTCGCCCGCGAGTTCTCGCGCTACGACCACCTGTCGCTGCCGGTCATCGACGGGGACAACCGCCTGCTGGGTGTGGTCACCGTCGACGACGTGCTCGACATCGTCGAGGCCGAGGCCACCG
Source organism: Phycisphaerales bacterium (assembly GCA_052168195.1). Lineage (GTDB taxonomy): Bacteria > Planctomycetota > Phycisphaerae > Phycisphaerales > UBA1924 > JAHBXC01. The sequence continues at coordinate 3,628 of JBQLZI010000085.1, read as the reverse complement.
AAGACGCGCAGAAGCAGGTCGGCGTGGGCGTGGGCGAGAGTTCCGCCAGCGGCGTGGGCCGCAAACTCAAGGGCCGCTCGCCCTGGCTCATCGTCAACCTGTTCACCAGCACCGTCAGCGCGATCGTGGTGCTGAACTTCGACGGGCTGATCTCCCAACTCGCGCTGCTCGCGGTCATCATGCCCGTCATCGCCAATCAGGCGGGCAACGCGGGCCAGCAGTCCCTCGCCGTCACGCTCCGCGGCATCGTTCTCGGCGAAGTCCGCGAGGGCCGCGCCTTCGGTCTGCTCATGCGCGAGACCGCGGTGGGTGCGATTTCGGGCATGATCAACGGCATGCTCGTCTTCACGGGCGCCGCGGTCATCGGCGTGCTCGGCCTGCTGGAAGGCGTGAACTACCGGCTCGGCGCGGTCGCGTGGATCGCGATGGTCGGCGCGCTCACCGTCGGGTGCTTCGCGGGCTCGTCGATCCCGCTCCTCATGCGCCGCTTCGGCATCGACCCCGCGACGGCGAGCACGATCTTCCTGACGATGCTGACCGACTCGCTGAGTTTCCTCACGTTCCTCGGGCTGGCCTACCTGCTCCAGGGGTGGCTGCTCGACCCCGCCGCGGCCCAGACCGTGGGCGACGCGGTCTCGGCGCTCACGGCGCGGTGACGCGCAGCAGCAGCGCGCTGTTCTTGGCTCCGAAAGCCAGGCAGTTGATCAGCGCGATCCGCTCGTCGGTCTCGCGGGCCCGGTTCGGCGTGTAGTCGAGGTCGCACGCTTCGTCGGGCTCCTCGAGGTTGATCGTCGGCGGAACGAACGGCGCAGGGCCGTGGTCGAGGTTGCCCAGCGAGGCGATCGCCGCCACCGTCGCCGCGGCGCCGCAGGCGCCCTGGGGGTGGCCGATCATCGACTTCACGCTCGTGCCGCATGTTCGGCGCGCGTGCGCCTCGCCCAGGGCGAGTTTCACGGCGCGTGTCTCGAGTTCGTCGTTGAGTTTCGTGCCCGTGCCGTGGTAGTGGACGACGCGGACGTCTTCGGGGGCGAGCCGCGCGTCCTCGATCGCGAGCGACATCGCCCGGGCGCACTCGGCCATGTCGGGCGCGGGCCGCACGCGGTGGTGCGCGTCGCAGGTCGCGGCGTAGCCGAGCATCTCCGCGATCGGTTCGCGTTCGCGCCCTCTGGCGTGCGTCTCGCGTTCGAGCACCAGCGCCCACGCCCCCTCGCCTAGCACGAACCCGTCGCGGGTTCGATCGAACGGGCGGCACGCGCTGGCCGGGCGCAGGCGCGGATCGGCGCTCGCGTCGTCCCAGGGCGCCGTGGAGATCACGCCGAGCAACTCCATGCTCAGCAGCACATCGGGGCGCAGGTGCGCGTCGGCGCCGACGACGATCATCGCGTCGGGCGCGCCGGGGTTCACCGATCGGAGCGTCTCCATCGCCACGCCGATCGCGTCGCTCGAACTCGCGCAGCCCGTCGAGACGCACAGACTCGGCCCGCGCAGCCCCAGCCGGATCGAGAGTTCGCCCGCGAGGTTCCCGTGCGTCGCGTTGGTGATGCTCCACAGCGAGGGGCGCCCGCCCGCGGCGGTCTTCGCGGCCTGCTCGAGCGTGAAGTCGATCCCCCCGCCGCCCGTCCCGAGCACAAGCCCGACGCGGCGCGCCCGGGGCTCGTCCTCGCGCTCGAACTCGGGCATCCCGGCCATCGCGCGGGCCTCGCGAGCCGCGGGCAACGCCATCGGCACGAGGCGCGGCAGCCGCTTGAGATCGGCGTCGGGCAGCGCCGTGGAAGGATCAAAGCCGTCGCAGCCCGCGCCGGCGCGCGACGCGATGCGCTCGTCGCGGAACGGCAGCGAGCGCACGCCGCTGACGCCCCGGCGCAGCGCCGCCGCGTACTCCGCGACGCCCACGCTGATCGGGCTGACCGCGCCGAGCCCGGTGACCACGACGCGATGTCGATCCGCGGTGCGCACGATGGGGCTTTCGTCGAAACGGCGTCAGGGGACGCGTGCCAGCAGTCTACAGACCCAAAAAGAACGACGCCCGGTCGAGCCGGGCGCCGCGAATCGATCTTCGGAGTGGGCGATCAGTAGCAGTTGATCCCGAACTCGACGAGCACGTTGTTGAGGTCGGTGAAGTTCACGACGCCGTCGCCGTTGGTGTCGGCGGGGATGTTCTCTCCCGCGTCACCGTAGCTGGCGAGCACGCCGTTGAGATCGGCGAAGTTCACGACGGGATCGCCGTTGACGTTGCCCAGGCACGGATTCGGCCCGACGACGCTGAGATCGAACTCATCGAAGTCACCGGGCTTGAAGAACGAGAGATTGGCCCGCACGCTCGCCGGTTCGCGGTCGGAGGTGAACCAGTAGGTGTAGGTCGTGGCCCAGCGCAGCGCGTTGGCGTTGGGGTCGTCAGCGAAGGATTCCGTGGCCCAGCCGGCGTTGAGGTCGTCGACGCCGAACGCCCACGGCGTGTTGGGGACCGCGACGCCGTTGACGCCGTCGCCCGAGTGGTACGCGGGACTGTGGAAGTTCGCGTCGGCGGGCGATGCCGACCCGACGTAGACGCTGAAAGCGTTCGCGGCGCGGTCGCTGTTGAGGTTGTGGACGGCGTACACATAGAGCCACGTGCCGTCGCCGTTGTCGTACGCGCGGGACGCGACGCTGAACACGCCCTCGTCCCCGAGGTCCGCGACGGAGAGCGTCACCTCGGGATCGAGGTTGGCCCACGCTTCGACCACGGGGACCTCGCGGTCGGTGTCGCTCTGGAGCACGGGCGCGAGCGCCGGGCTGAACGCGACCTCGCGTGACGACGCGTTGTTGGCGCCGTTGCCGCCCGCGGCGTCGCCTGGCGTGACGGTCTGGATCTCGACCCAGTAAGTCGCACCGTCGTTGAGCGCGGGGTCGACGTCGGCCACCGGAACCTGCAGGCGGCGGCCGATCGTGCCTTCGTACGGCGCGGAGAAGAACGGGAACGGGAACTGGCCGGTGCTCGCGTTCACCTGCCAGCGCGGGCCGAGTTGCGGTTGCTGGCCTGCGAGTCCGGCGCTGTTGACGTCGGAGCATCCCGGGCCCATGTCGCCAAGGCCGACGGGCGAGCAACTCCCGCAGAGCGACTGCTCGAGCGCGAAGAACCCGTGCACGAGGTGCGACATGCCCAGTTGCAGGAGCACGCCGTCCTTGAGGCGGTAGAGGTTCTGCGTCCAGACGGGATGGTCGTTGTTGTTGGGCTCGAACACCAGCGGCGCATCGCCCACGTTGCAGGTGGCGTACCCGAAGGCGTACGCGGCGACGCCGTTCGCCTGCCCGAAGTAGTTGCCCTGGTACACGGCGCCGATGATCGCGTCGGGCGCGGCGGGGCCTCCCGCGTAGGCGGCGGCGGTCATCGCGCACACGCCCAACTGAACGGCTCGAGAAGTGGTCCGCATGGCCTGTCTCCCTTGGAAAGCGGCACGGCGGCGCGGGCGTCGCGTCGCCCTTCGAAAAACCCGCCGAATCATTCCTGACCCGGCGGGTTGTCAGTCTGTCATGCTGCGTTCACGGGGAACGAGCGATCAGTTGCAGTCGAGGCCGAACTCGCCCAGAACGGCGTTGAGGTCGGTGAAGTTGACGAGTTCGTCGCCGTTCACGTCGCCCGGCAGGCCAG
>JBQLZI010000084.1:0-9616 GCA_052168195.1 Phycisphaerales bacterium | reverse complement strand
CAGGCCCGGCTCGTGGTCGTGGGAGGACGGCGGCGCCGAGTACGCCGCGCCCAGGGGCGACGAGGTCGACGTGTTCCTCCGCGTGACGCGGCCGGACGGGTCGACCGACGAGCGGTCCGTGCGCGACTGGATCGTCGACGTGCACTCGGGCGATCACCCGCCCGCGGCGCCGTTCCGCTTCGCGGGCTCGCGCTTCGTGCAGTTCCGCGGGCAGGCGGTCTACGACGCCGACTACGCGGGGAACCTCGTCGGGCTCGCGACGTTCGGCAACGAGGTCGTCGCGTGGGCGGAGGTCTTCAGCCCCGAGTCGTCGATCGACGAGCTGAAGTGGATCGCCAACACGCGGGTCGTTCCCGTGTTCGGCACGCCGGTGACGATGATCCTGCGCCCCCGCGCCGCCGAGTGATCACCGCCGCGCCAGCGGCAGTTCGCTGACGGTGGGGGGATCGCGGAAGGGCACGGGCCGGCCTTCTTCGTTCACCGAGACGAGCGTCACCGTGGCGGTGGTGACCTTCGCGACTTGCTTCGTGAGGTAGCGCTCGGCCTCGACCTCGACGCAGACGGTCACGCTCTTGGTGCCCAGGCGTTCGGCGCGGGTGTAGAGCGAGACGATGTCGCCGGTGTGGACGGGCGCCTCGAAGTCGACGCGGTCGATCGACGCCGTCACCCAGCGGTGCGCGCCGTGCCGTCGCGCCTCGACGAACCCCGCCTGGTCGATGTAACTCAGGATCACGCCGCCGAAGATCGTGCCGTAGACGTTGGTCTCGCGCGGCATCGTGACCACGCGCAGCGCGAGGTGGCGTTCGGCGTCCGGGGCGCCCGGCTGGCTTGTCGGGGTGCTCATGCGGTGATCGTAGTTCGCCGGACGGAGGGAACCCGGGGGCGAACAATCGCGGACAGGTCTGCACGCCCCATGCGCATCGCCACGCTCATCCTGCTCGCCCTGGTCCCGCTCGCGTCGTGCGAGACCGAGACCCGCGTCATCAGTTCGCGCGGGAGTCTCCTCGCGGGCCAGCCCGGCGCCGAGGGCGGCCTCGACGCGGCGGGCAGGCCCCTTCGGTCCGAAGGCCCGACCACCGCCGAGCGCATGAACAACCCGATGGGGTACCCGGAGCCCGAGGGCGTCGACCCGATGACGCTCCGCGTGACCGACACGCGCGGCGAGCAGTTCATCGTCTCGCGCAACCCGCGCGAACTGTTCTTCCACATCCGCCGCGCGCTGGTCGATCAGGACGCCGAACTGCTCTACGAGCAGATCCTCTCGAAGGCCACGATCGAGACGTATCTCGAACTCGGGCGGGACCCGCGCGAGGCCGCGTCGTTCATGCTCGAGCACCGCGCCGAGATCGTGCGGCTGATGCAGTTCTTCCCCATGGCGGACATGACGCCGGGCTACTTCCCGAAGAACATCGGGCGCAACCAGTTCCGGCTGGAGGCGCCGCCGGGCTTCGCGAACCCTCCCCTGAAGTTCCGGCGCATCGACTACGTGTACGAACGCGACGCGTGCCGCCTGCTGCTGATCCACTGACATGGCCGACGACCGCACCAGCGCGCAGCGCAGCGAGACCATGCGCCGCGTGCGCGGCAAGGACACGTCCTGCGAACTCGCGCTTCGGCGGGAACTCCACCGGCGCGGGCTCCGCTACCGCCTCCACGCGCGCCTGCCCGGGAAGCCGGACCTCGTGTTCGTCTCCGCGCGGGTCGCGGTGTTCGTCGACGGCTGCTTCTGGCACGGCTGCCCGCAGCACTGCCGCGTCCCCGCGACCAACCGCGAGTACTGGCGGCGCAAGATCGCGCGGAACGCGGAGCGCGACAAGGCCGCGTCCAAGGCGCTCCGCGCCGAGGGCTGGCGTGTCATCCGCGTGTGGGAGCACCGCGTGAAGTCGCCCGCCGGCCTGCGCGCCGCGGCGGGGGCCATCGAGCGCGTCGTCCGGGGGCGCGGGGGTCGATAACCGTGCGGGCGGCCCCTGAGCCGGGGCGCCGCCGCCCGCGCCGACGCGGGTACACTTCTCTTGTGAGCACGACCCGCGCGACGATCCCGCCACGGCGCCCCGTCACGATCCGAACGCTCCGACGCATGAAGGAGCGGGGCGAGCGGTTCGCCTGCCTCACCTGCTACGACGCGACCACCGCGCGCTGGCTCGAACGCGCCGGCGTGCACGTGCTGCTCGTGGGCGACACCGCAGCCGAGGTGGTGCTCGGCTTCGACAGCACCATCCACATGCCGCTCGAGGTGTCCCTCGCGCTCACCGCGGCGGTGAAGCGCGGCGCCCCGACCGCGATGGTCATGGGCGACATGCCCTTCATGTCGTACCACGCGTCCGCCGACGACGCGATCCGCAACGCCGGTCGTTTCCTGACCGAGGGCCTCGCGGACATCGTCAAACTCGAAGCCGACGAGTCGTTCGCGCCCCTCGTCCGCTCGATGACCCGCGCCGGCATCCCGGTGTGCGGCCACGTGGGCTCCAAGCCCCAGACCGTGGGCCTGACGGGCGGCTACGCCTCGGCCGGCAAGACCCAGGAATCCGCCGACCGCATCGTGAACGACGCAGTCGCGCTCGAACGCGCCGGCGCGGTGATGCTGCTCATCGAGGCAGCGCCCCCGGAGGTCGCCCAGCGCGTGCTCGCGAGCACCTCGGTCCCGCTCATCGGCATCGGCGCGGGCCCCGCGCCCGACGGCCAGATCCTCGTGCTGCACGACATGCTCGGGCTCACCGCGTGGCAGCCCGCGTTCGCCGAACCGATCGCCAACCTGGGCTCGCAGATCCTCCACGCCGCCGAGGAATACGTCCGGCGCGTCGCGAAGGGGACCGTCACCGAGCACCGCTACGAAATGCAGACCGACCCAGCGAACCCGAAACCGGCGGGCTCCGCGTCCGAATCCAAGGGCGTCGACTCCTGACCGCCTTCCCCGATCGTGAGGAGAGCCCGATGCGCAAGATCGTGAGCGTCGCACCGGCGATCGTGGTGCTGCTCGTCACCGTGGTGACGATCGCCGCCGCTCCGTCGGCCATACGGAACCTTCAGGTCTCGCAGACCCGCGCCAACATCTCGCTGGCGCAGCAGCGCCTCGACGACAACGACATCCTCAAGCGCATGAGCGACGCCGTCGCCGATCTTTCCGAGGTCGTCGAGCCCAGCGTCGTGCACATCGACGCGTACTCCTCGCGCGGGCGGCGGGGGCCGATCTCCTCGGGCTCCGGCTGGGTCTACAACGACAGCGGGCACATCATCACCAACGCCCACGTCATCCGCGGCGCCGACCGCTACACCGTGCAGTACCACGACGGCTACACGGTCGTCGCCGAGTTCGTCGGCCTCGATTCGCCCACCGACGTGGGCGTCATCAAGGTGGATCCCGATTCGGGCGCGATCCCGCTCGACCGCGCCAGCGGGCGCGTTATCCGCCAGGGTGAGCGCGTGTACGCGTTCGGCTCCCCGTTCGGCTTCCGCTTCTCGATGAGCGAGGGCATCGTGTCCGCAACCGGGCGCAACGCCTTCGGCGTCACCGGCGCGAACGGCTACACGAACTTCATCCAGACCGACGCCGCGGTGAACCCCGGCAACTCCGGCGGCCCGCTCGTCGACGCCCAGGCGCGCGTCATCGGCATGAACACCGCGATCGTCTCGGCGGGCAACCCCAACGCCGACATCGAACGCCAGGGCCAGAGTGCCGGCATCGGCTTCGCCATCCCCCTCGACACCATCGAGTCCGTCGCGGACCAGATCATCGAGACCGGCATCGTCGTGAAGGGCTACCTCGGCATCTCGCTGACCGAGAGCGACGACTGGCGCATCCGGGACGAACTCCCCGAGGGCTTCCGCGGCTCGGGCGTCGTCGTGCTCGGCGCGGTCGAAGGCCAGCCAGCCGCCCGCGCCGGCCTCCGCGCCGGCGACATCATCGTGGGGGTCAACGGCGAGCGCACTCCCGACTCCGCCGTCCTCCGCGCCAAGATCGGCTCGGCGCGGCCGGGCGACACCGTGCAACTCACCATCGTTCGCGGGACCGACGACGGCTACGAGGAAGTGCAGATCCCCGTCGAGATCGGCGCTGCCGTGGTCGACGCGCGGAACTCGCTCATCGCCGTTCCTGAGGGCCAGGACCCCGCCGAGGTGTACGCCCGAGTCACCATCGACGTCGAACGCGTCGACGAGGGGCGCTCGATGCTCGCCCGCGCCGGCGTTCGCGACTTCAACTTCACCTCCGACGGCGAGCTGCGCGTCATGGTGCAGCCCGATTCGCCCGCAGACGCCGCCGGGCTCAAGCCCACCGACACGGTCGTGCGCTTCGGCGACACCAACATTCGCTCCAACCAGGACCTGCTGCTCGCCATCGAGCAACTCGCCAAGGAAGAACCCGCGCAGCGCGTCCGCCTCACGCTCCGAGACGACAGCGGCGCACTTCGCGACGTCGACATCCCGCTGGAGAACGAGTGAGCGACGCCCCCGCGCCGATCGCGGTCATGCTCTCGGGTTCCGGCCGCACGCTCGTGAACCTGTGCGAGCGCATCGACGCGGGCGACCTCAACGCCAGCGTGGTGCTCGCGATCGCCTCGAAGGAATGCGTCGGCGCGCAGCGCGCCCGCGAGCGCGGCATACCCACGATCGTCGAGCCGGGGGTGATCGACGCGCAGCGGCTCGAGGCGGCGCTCACCAACGCCGGGGCCGAGTGGCTCGTCCTCGCGGGATACCTGAAACTCGTGCGCGTCCCGCCGCGATTCCAGGGCCGCGTGCTGAACATCCATCCCGCGCTGCTGCCCGCGTTCGGAGGCCCGGGCATGTACGGCGACCGGGTCCATCGGGCGGTGCTGGAGCACGGCTGCCGCATCGCGGGGTGCACTGTGCACCTGTGCGACGACCGCTACGACACCGGCCCGATCGTCATCCAGAAGGCGTGCGAGGTCCGCGACGACGACACCCCCGAGACACTCGCGGCGCGGGTCTTCGAACTCGAGAAGGCCGCGTACCCCGAGGCCATCGCCGCGCTGATCGAGGGACGCATCATCGTTGAAGGCCGCCGAACACGCATCCTCCCGCGCTCGCTCGCGAACCGGAACGCGTGAGATGCTTCCCGCTCATCATGGCGTTCCTGTGCGCGGCGGCGTTCGCGCAGCCCGAGACGGTCGATCTCCGCGAGGCGAAGGACCGCGCCGCAGACCTGCTCGAAGAGCGCAAGTTCGAGGAGGCGCGCCCGATCCTCGAACAGATCGTCGCGATCGACCCGTCCGACCACGTCTCGCTCTACAACCTCGCGTGCGTGCGCCTCAGCGACGGCGACCGCGCCGGCGCCGAGGAATCCCTCCGCCGCGCCATCGGCGTCGGGTTCGTCGACTTCCACCAGTTGCTCCGCGATCCCGATCTCGCCGGTCTGCGGGGCACGGACACCGTTCGGCTTATCGAGCGTGACTGGGCGAGGGTGCTCGATCTCCGCGGCGAGGCGGACGCGACCGCCGCGCTCGACGCGCTCGGGCCGAACTACACGCACATCGAAGACCCCGATCTGCGCGTGCACATCCTCTCGTCGTTCTCCGAGGACGTCACGCGGGCCGCGCACGAGGAACTGCGCCTGGTGGCGGAATTCGTCGATGAGAACCTGTTCGGGATCGACGCGCCCGCCGACAGGCCCGACCCGTGGGCGCTGGTGATCCTGCCGACGCGCGAGCACTTCGCGCGGTTCGTGCCGTTCAGCAACGTCGGGGGCGTGTACGACCACGACCAGCGCCGGCTCGTCTCGCGCGATCTGGGGCCGAGTCTGCGCCACGAGTTCGTGCACGTGCTGCACCACCGACGGATGATGCGCCTGGGCCAGCAGCACGCGTTCTGGCTTCAGGAAGGCATCGCCTCGCTCGTCGAGCGCGTCACGCTGAACGGCGACCCGAGCCCTCAGCCCACGTGGCGGATCAACATCGCCCGACGACTCGCCGAGCCGCGGCGGCTGCAGCCGTGGGAGCGGCTGTTCTCGCTCGACGCGCAGCGGTTCGTGTCGGTGCGCCCGCTGGCGATGTACGCCCAAGCGTACGCCGCCGCGCTGTGGCTGTACGACCGCGGGGCGCTGCGCGGGTGGATCGAGGCATACGAGGCGGGATTCGACGAGGAGCCGACGGGCGTCGCCGCGTTCGAGAAGGCGCTCGGCGCCGACGGCCGCACGCTCGAACGCGCCTGGCGGGACTGGCTCGTCGCCCAGCCCTTCGTGGCCGAGTCCTTCGAGGACGGCGCCTCTTCGCTGGGGGTGGACCTGGCCGACCTCGGCGCGGAAGGCCCGACGGTGCAGGGGATCTTCGCGCGCAGCGCCGACGGCCTGCGGCTCCGCGACGTCGTGCGCACGGTGGGGGGCGCTCCCACCCGAACGGTGGCCGAGGCGGTGCAGGTGCTCTCCGATCTTCCTGCCGGGCGGCGTGTTGACGTGGAGGTCCGGCGCGGCCGGCTGGAGTTGACGGTCAGCGTCGCGGTCGTGGCGTTCGACGAAGACGCCTCGCGCGGTTTGGCGGAACGCCTCGGCGGGCAGTAGACTGCGCGAACCGGGGCGAACGAGATTCCGAAAGACCTTCGAGGAAGGGCGCGAGGCGCCCCGAGAACGCTCTCCCGCCCGGCCCTCCATGGCGAATCAGAACAACCGCACATTCTTCGCAGACTTCCGCCACCGCTTCCTCCGAGGGCTCGCGATCCTGCTCCCCTCGGTGCTCACCTTTTGGCTGCTGTGGGCGGCCTACGGGTTCGTCGACAAGCGCGTCGCCGAGCCGATCAACGCCGGCATCCGCCAGGGCATCATCAACGTTGCGCCGCGGGTGCTCGAGCCCCAGCAACTCCCCGACTGGTTCAGCGTGCCCGAGGACCGCATCCGCGTGCTGCGCGAGGAACGCGCCCGCCAGGCGCTGCCCACGCTGCCCACAGAGCAACTCAGGGCCCGGGCCCGCGCCGAGAACTTCCGGGTCTGGTGGAACGACCGCTGGTACCTGCGCTTCATCGGGCTGTTCGTCGCGATCATCCTGTTCTATCTCGCGGGCGTGCTGGTCGGGAACTTCCTCGGCAAGCGGCTCTACGACCGCGCCGAGCGGCTCCTCGTGCGCGTTCCGGGCATCAAGCAGGTCTACCCGCACATCAAGCAGATCGTCGACTTCCTGTTCGGCGGCGACCAGAAGATCCAGTTCAAGCGGGTCGTGCTCGTGCAGTACCCCCGTAAGGGCATCTGGACGATCGGCCTGCACACGGGCGGCGCCATCCGCAAGATCGACGACATGATCGGCGAGTGTGTGACGGTTTTCATCCCCAGCAGCCCCACCCCCTTCACCGGCTACACCATCATCGTGCCCAAGGACGACGTGATCGACGCGCCCCTGACCATCGACGAGGCCCTCCGCTTCGTCGTCTCGGGCGGCGTGCTCGTCCCCGAGCACCAGAAGGGGCTGGGCGACATCGCCGAGGAGCAACGCGCCAGCCGGGAACTCACCCCGGCGGACGCGGTCCGCGCCTCCCAGCAGGTGTCGGCTAGGATGGACGCTGACGACTGAGGCCGCGCCCCCCGCGGCCCGAGTCCCTATCCCCGCTTTGCACCGTGGCTCGGAAAGGATGCCCGATGAGAGTCGAAGTCAGTTGCCGCCGCATGGACCTGACCCCTGCGATCCAGGAGTACGCGGAGAAGCGCTGCGAGAAACTCCTGAAGTTCTTCAACGGCGTGCAGGAGTTCGAGGTGGTGATCGAGAAGGCCGAGAAGGAGGATTTCCACACGGAGATCATCGCCGCGGTCGTCAACCACGAGAACATGGTCGCGCACGCCCGCGGCGGGGACGTCTACGCCTGCATCGACGAGGCCTCCGACAAACTCGCCCGCCAGTTGCACGACTACAAGGAACGCATCAAGTCCCATCACTGACCACCGAGCGGCGTCCGCCCCGTGGCGGCCCGTTGCGGAATACCATCCCCGTTCCCGCCGCACCGGCGGCGGGCCCACGACCGTGTCTGGAGTTGCCTCGTCCATGAAGTTGAGCGAGATCGTCGTCAGCGACGCCGTGATCCCCGAACTCTCCAACGCCGACCGCGACGCGGTGGTGGGGGAGTTGGTCGACTCGCTGGTCAGCGCCGGCGCCATCGAGGAGGCGCAGCGCGACGCGGTGTTCAACGCGATCATCGAGCGCGAGCGCCGCGGCTCCACCGGGTTCGGCAAGGGCGTCGCGGTGCCCCACGTGCGCCACGCCAAGGCGGAGCGCGTGAGTCTCGCCGTCGGGCTCTCGCAGCGCGGCGTCGACTTCAACTCGCTCGACAAGCAGCCGGTCTACACGGTGTTCCTGCTCGTCAGCCCCGCCGACAAGCACGAGGAGCACCTCCGCGCGATGGAAGTGATCTTCAAGAACCTGAGCATGGACACGTTCCGCAGGTTCCTCCGCCAGGCCTCGACCAAGGACGAGGTGATGACCCTCCTCGCCGAGGCCGACGGGCGTCAGTTCACCGCCTGAGCGATCAACGTCGGGCCAGCGGCCGCGCGGGCCGCGAACTCGATGCGCACGCTCGAACCCTCCGCGCATGGCGCCGCGCGTGTCGAACCGTGTCACGGCCATTGTGACGATCAGCAACCGGCTGGGCCTGCACGCCCGCCCCGCGATGTCGTTCGTCGAGATCGCCGCGTCCAAGCCGTGCGCCATCTTCGTCAAGAAGGGCGATCAGCAGGTCGACGGCAAGTCGATCATGCAGATGATGATGCTCGCCGCGACGAAGGGCACGCAACTCGAAATCATCGCCGAGGGCGAGGGCTGCGAGGACGCGCTCGCCGAACTCAAGCAACTCGTCGACGGCAAGTTCGGCGAAGAGTGAGCGTCAGCCGCCCAGCGCCACAGGGTTCGCTCTGAGCGAACGTCCGGTCGATTCCTCCGGCACGTCCTTCTCGTCCATGCGCTCGATGGTCGCGCCCAGCGCGGCGAGGGATTTCTCCATCTCCTCGTACCCGCGGTCGAGGTGGTACACGCGGTTAACGACGGTGCGGCCTTCCGCGGCCAGCCCCGCGAGCACAAGCCCGGCCGACGCGCGGAGGTCGCTCGCCATCACCGGGGCGCCGATGAGCCGGTCCACGCCCGACACCACGACGGTCGCGCCCTGTCGGATCGTCTGCGCGCCCATGCGCGCGAGTTCGGCGACATGGAGGAACCGATCGGGGTAGATCTTCTCGGTGATGACGCTGTTGCCGCGCGCGAGGCACAGCAGCGCCATCATCTGGGCCTGCAGATCGGTGGGGAAGCCCGGGTGGGGCTGGGTGACGATCTGCGTGGGGGAGAGCGAGCCGCTCACGCGGATGTCGCACCGGGCGCGCATGCGGTCGGGCCCGGGGTATTCGAGCACCGAGACGCCCGCGTGTTCGAGTCGGTCGACGGCGGCGCTGAGCGCGTCGAGCGGGCAGTTCTCGAGGGTGATCGCGCCGCCCGTGATGGCCGCCGCGATCATGTACGTCCCGGCCTCGATGCGGTCGGGGATCACGCGGTGGTCGGCGCCGGAGAGCGATTCGACGCCCTCGATCGTGATGCGCGGCGAGCCGGCGCCCTCGATGCGTGCGCCCATCTGCGTCAGCAGGTTCGCGAGGTCGACGACTTCCGGTTCGCACGCGGCGCACTCGATGATCGTGCGCCCTTCG
>JBQLZI010000083.1:0-9640 GCA_052168195.1 Phycisphaerales bacterium | reverse complement strand
TCAGCGCGGAAGTCGCGTTTGCGGCTCGACAGCGAAGGCCGCGACGGCGTATCCTCCGCGCAGATGAGAACCAGTCTCAACAACGATGTCGAAAGCAGTCGGGACGACCTCTCCGAGCCCAGGCGGGGGCGCGCGGCCCGGTGGGTCGCGCGGTTCGGCGTCGCCGGGTTCCTGTTCTTCCTCATCAAGGGGCTGGCGTGGCTTATCGTCCCGGCGGCGATCGCCGCGTACGCCGCGAAATCCTGACCTGAACACCCGCCCGGCCTTCGGGCGTTTTCGAGCGAGACCCCGATGCCGACGACGACCGAGCACCTCAAGGACATGACGTGGGAACTGCACCAGGCCGCCGAGGGCCACAAGGTGCAGCAGTCGCTGCTGAAGGGCCAACTCTCGCGCGAGATGTACGCGACGTGGCTGGGCCAGATGCACTGCGTCCACCGCGCCCTCGAGAGCGCGCTGCGCGAACTGCGCGAGAACAAGCCGGTTGTCGCGCGGTTCATCGAGGACGGCCGCTTCCAGGAGCCGCGCCTCGAGGAAGACCTGCGCGAACTGGGCGTGCCCGTCGCGAGCGTCTCGCCGCTGCCCGCAGCCAAGCGCCTGATGGCGACCATCGAGATGGCGCGGGCCGAGCGCCCGATCGCGCTGCTGGGGATGCACTACGTGCTCGAGGGCAGCACCAACGGCGGGCGCTTCATCGCCAAGGCCCTGCGCAAGGCGTACGGCTTCGAGGGCGACGCCGGCACGCGCTACTACGACCCCTACGGCGACAACCAGCGCGCCCTGTGGGCGTCGTACAAGCAGGAGTTCGACGCGCTGGAGATCAGCGAGGCCGAGCGCGACGCCATGGTCGCCGCGGCCCGCGACGTGTTCCGCGCGATGAGCGAGATCGGCGACGATCTGATGACGCTCGAAGCCCGCGGCGCTGGCGTCTGAGTCAGCGACGAGCGTCGTGCACACGACCATCCCGTGCGCACAATTTCAGCGATGTCCAAGCGCAATCGCTCTGCGCTTCCACGTTGTTGAATCTGTGAGTTCAGGCGCGCGTCAGTCCGCGTACTCGTACACGGTCACGGGCAGGCGCTGGCGGCCCCACTGGAGCGCACGCTCGTGCGTCGGGTAGAGCAGGTCCAAGCGGTTGCCCTTGATCGCGCCGCCGCGGTCGAGCACGGGAACGACCTCGGCGTTGTGGTAGCCGGGGATGCTCACGAGCGAGTGCATCTTGAGCACCTTCGTGTCGGCGGCCACGAGTTTCATGCCGTTCGTCCAGACCGAGCGGTTGCTGGCGGTGACGCCGTCGGCCCACTTGCCGCAGGAACGCTCGTCGGGGCTGTACGCGGTAGTGACCATCCAGATGACCTTGACGGGACGCACGGGGCGGCCATCGAAGTAGCGGATCTCGGCGGCGGCGGGGTCGATGACCTCGACGCGTTCGACCTGAAACTCCGGCGCGGGCGCGGCGAACGCCTCGGGGGCGGGGGCCGGCGCAGGTTCGGTGGTCTGCGCGACCGGGACGATCGTCGCGGTCGTCGTGTTCTGCTGGGTGACGGGGCGCGAGTGCTCCACGGCGGCGAGCGCCGGAGCCGAGAACTCGAAGCCGGCGCCCCCGGCGCGCTTCGCCCACACCGCGGTCGCGGCGACGGTCAGCAGCGCGACGCCAAACACGCCCGCCTCGATCGCCGTGCGGCGGAAGCGTCGGGTCGAAAGGGCATCGCGCGTGCGAACGCTCGCGTTGGTGGGGCTGCTCTGCATTTGGCTCGTGCACTCGTGTCCGGAGCCGACCGGCGTTCCCTGCCGAGCGTGCTCCCTGTTCTCGTCCGCGCCGGCTGCCCGCCGCGGGTCGTCCGCGAACCCGTCGGGGTCCGCGGCCCATCCGTGAGTGAACCGGAGTCTACCGCGTCGCCACGAAGGCGCCAGCCCGCTGGGGGCGTGCGGGGGTGCAAAATCCCCGAGATTCACGCGGTCCGAGAATACCGTCCCCTCGATGCGCCAGAAGCCGATCGTTTGGGACGCGGGGCCGCACAGACGGCCCTGCGCTGCGGGCGCGTCGAGGAAATCCCAGGATGGCCCGAGCACGAGTCGATCCATCGCCCCTCGGGATCGTCCGAAAGGGGACGCGGCTGAAGCGTTCTCGGACGAATTGTTCTCGGAACCCGAACGTCCCGGCACTGCCCGGGTTAGAGCGGCTCGACCTCGACCAGTTCGCGGAACTCCGGCATCTTCGCGGGGTCGATATGGCCCGCCTCACGCATGGTCGCGTTGATCGACGCCGCGGCAACCCCCTCGGTGAGCGCCTCGCGCCACTGGTCGCCGGTGGGGGGGACGCTGGAGCGCTGGAGCACGCTGAAGAGCCCGGCGAGCAGCGCGTCGCCGCAGCCCACAGTGCTGAGGATCAGCCCGGGGTGGATCGCCGCCCACGCACGCCACGCGCCCTGAGGCGTGATGAGCACGGTGCCCAGTTCACCCATCGTGGCCGCGACGTGGTCGACAGGCCCGCCGAACGTCGATGCGAGGGCCTTGGACGCCTCGATGACCTGCTCGAGCGTGTCGGTGTCCTTGCCGCTGAGCGTGCGGAGTTCCTTCTGATTGAGTTTGGCCATCCAGACGGGCTGCTCGCGCAGGGCTTCGAGGGCCGGCCCGCTAGTGTCGATGCACACGTGCGCGCCCTGGCGACGACAGCGGCGCACGATCTCGACGTAATCGCCCGGCGTCATGCCCAGCGGCGTGGAGCCGGAGAGCGCGATGATTGTCCCCTCGCGCGCCAGCATCCCGAGTTTGCTCGTGATCCGGCGCACGTCCTCGCGCTGCGCCGTGAACCCGCGCTCGCGCAGATGGGTCTCGGTGTCGTTGATCGGGTCGACAATGGTGATGTTGTCGCGGGTCGCGCCGCGGACGACCATCAACTGGGTCACGATGCGCCCCTGCCCGACGCGTTCGAGGTACTCCTCGAACATCCCCAGTTCCTTGTGCCCGACGAAGCCCGCGCAGATCGAGCGACGCCCGAGCGAGGCCATCACGCGCGACACGTTCACGCCCTTGCCCGCCGGGTAGAGCGCGACGCGCCTGCCCTGGCTGTGCCCGCCCACGGCGAAGTCGGGCGCCTCGAGCACCCTGTCGACGGCCGGGTTGAGCGTCACGGTGACGACGCGGAGTTCACTCACGCCGTCAGACTACCCACGCCGCGGCCGATATGCTGGACGCATGCTCCACCGATCCGCCGCGTTCGTCCCGCTCGCCGCTCTCGCGCTGGCCGCCTCGCCCGCCGGCGCCGAACCCATGCCGCCGCTCTCGCAGGAGTGGTCCCTGCGCCTCGACGAGATGCTGTCCGAGGTCTCGGCGCAGCGCCTGCGCGACGACGTGGACCGTCTCGCCGCGTTCGGCACGCGCCACACGCTCTCGACGGTCGAAGCCATCGACCGGGGCGTCGGCGCGTCGCGCCAGTACGTCCACGACGAGTTTTCCAAGGCCGGCTTCGCCGCCCAGCGCACCGGCGCAGGGCGCATCGAGGTCATTTTCGATCGCCACACCCAGCAGCCCGACGGCCGGCGCATTACCCGCGAGGTCGACATCGTGAACGTCGTCGCGGTGATCCCGGGGGCCATGCCCGAGGCCCGCGCGCGGATGTACTACTGCATCGCCCACCTCGACAGCCGCGCCAGCGACCCCAACGACGCCGAGTCCGACGCGCCCGGCGCGAACGACAACGCCTCGGGGACCGCCGCCCTCATCGAACTCGCGCGCGTGCTCTCGAAGGCGCAACTCGACTCGACCGTCGTGCTCATGGCCACCACTGGCGAGGAGCAGGGGCTCTTCGGCGCGCGACTCCACGCCCAGCGCCTCCGCGAGGTCGGCGGCGACGTCCGCGCCGTGCTCAACAACGACACCGTCGGCGACCCGTACGGCCACTTCGACCCCACGTCCGACGAGGGCGCGTGGGCCCGCACCAAGGTCCGCGTGTTCAGCGAGGGGCTGCCCGTGCACCTCGATCGCGCAACCCCCGAGGAACTCCAGCGCATCGCGCGCACCGGCGCCGAGAACGACTCGCCCGCCCGCGCCGTCGCCCGTTACATGCTCGACGTGGCCGACGAGCACGACCTCCCCGTTGAGCCCATGATGATCTACCGCAACGACCGCTTCCTCCGCGGCGGCGACCATACCGCGTTCCTCGAGATGGGCTTCCCCGCCGCGGTGCGCATCACCGTGCCCTACGAGGACTACACCCGCCAGCACCAGGACGTGCGCGTCGAGGACGGCGTTCCGTACGGCGACGCGGCGTCGTACGTCGACGAGGACTACCTCGCGGGCGTGACGAAACTCAACCTCGCCACGCTCGTGCACCTCGCCAACGCGCCCAGCGCGCCCGAGGACGTGCGCGTGATCGTCGCCGACCTCACCAACGACACCACGCTCCGCTGGACGCCCTCGCCCGAGCCCGACGTCGCCGGCTACGAGGTCGTCCGCCGCGACACGACCAGCCCCGTGTGGCAGTTCGTCCACGCCGTCGACGGCGGCGCGGGCGCAACCGAAGCCACGCTGCCGTACACGAAGGACAACTTCCTCTTCGGCGTCCGAGCCGTCGACGCCAACGGCTTCCGCAGCCCGGTCGTGTTCCCGATTCCCGCGAGGGAGTGACCTTCTGTCTCCCCTCCTGTCGAGACCGAAGGTCGAGATGGGAGGGGTGAGGGGGAGGGCTACCTGTTCTCCATCTTCCTACTTCTTCTCGTCCGATCCGAGCCCCGGGCGCGAGCACGTGCGCGGTTGCGCGGCAGACCGCTGGACCCGGTGCTTGCGCCCCGGGCTCTGATCAGAAGATTCTCCTCACTTTCCGGTTCTCGGATCTTCCGTTGCACGTGGTGTCGCTGTATCTTGTACACAGCACGGGTCAGTCACCCTTCCGGAGTTCCTCATGTCGACGCCGCGCCGTTGTGTGTTCGCTGGAGCCGCGCTGTTGATCGGCGCGCCGAACGCGGTCGCGCAGTCGATCTTCGAGCCCATCCCCCATCCGCCGTCGCCGGTGTTCAACGCGCAGGACATCGCGGCGGTCGACGCGATCACCCAGCGATTCGGACTGGACTTCGTCACCGTCGGCGCCCCGGGCAACCGGTCGTGGCTCCCGAGCGAGCGCAACCTCCCGAACTTCTCGAGCCCAAACCACATCGACGACCGGGGACGCGTGGACTACGCGTACCGCGTCATGCGCACCGAGGTCGTGCAGGACCAGTACGTCGAGTACGTGCGGGCCTTTCGTCCGCTCTGGCTCTCGATGGCGAGCCTGCCCGGTCGCGTGGAGACCGGCAGCCCCGTAGACCGCAGTTTCACCGGCTCGGGCATTTCGATCCTCGGGGGATTCGATGTCAACCCCGCATACAACAACTCCGCGGTGACGATCTCGTGGCGCAACGCGGCGAGGTACGCCAACTGGCTCCACAACGGCGCCCCGCTCGCCGGGACGCCCGAGGCCGCCGACTGGGCAACCTACATGACCGGCGCGTACACCTTCACCGAGCAGAGTTTCACGGAGAACTCGCTCGGCACGCCGGTGACGCGCAACGCCGACGCGCGCTTCTGGCTCCCCTCCCTCGATGAGTACCTCAAGGCCGGGTACTACGACCCGAACCGCTACGAGGAGGGCGCCCCCGGGGGCGAAGAGGGGTACTGGCGCTACCCCGACACCGGGAACGAGCCGCCGGTCTTCGGCGCGCCCGGCGAGGGCGAATGGGGCTACGGCGAGGATGACACGTTCGCGGAGCGGCTCGCGGTGGGCCGCTACCCCGACACGCAGAGCCCTTGGGGGCTGCTCGACGTCGTCGGCACGGCGCGTGAGTTTGTGGAGACGCCGTGGAGCATCGTGACGCTCCCAGATGGATCGATCTTCGTTGACGGAAGGGTACGTGTGGCTGACACGTTCGCGTTTCCGGCGCCGCTCGACGACTGGGACCGGACAGGCGAGACCAGCAGCGATTACGCGTTCCGAATTGCGACGTTCGTGCCGTCGCCGGGCGCGGGAGTCGTTGTGACGTTCGGGAGTCTGCTCGCGCTTAAGCGCCGCCGCTGAACGCGCCTTGGCCCGTTGCGGACAATTGCTACACTCGGTCGATGCGCGTCCTCGACATCTACCTCCCCAAGGAGGAGGCCGCGGAAGTCGAACAACTCGCCGACGAGAAGGGCTACCGATGCGCCCGGACCGACGGCGAGAAACTCTCCCACCTCCGCATCGCGGCGCCCGTGGGCTCGCCCGACGACCTGCTCGAGGCGCTCGACAACGACTACGGCTTCTCCGGCGAAGACCCGCAGGGGTTCTTCGTCGTCTCCGAGCCGCTGACGATCACGCCGCGCGACGAGGAGGCGATCGAGCAGCGGGCCAGGCGCGCCGCGTTCGAGGAGATCGAGCAGTTCGCGGAAGACGGCGGGCAGATGGACCGGACGTTCTGGGTGCTCTCGGGGTGCGCCGCGGCGCTGGCCGCCGGGGGCATCATCCTCGGGAGCACCGCGGTCATCGTGGGCGCGATGGTGATCGCGCCGGTGTTCAAGCCGCTGACGGCGATCAGCGTGGGCATCGCGACGGCCCGCCCGAAGGTCGCGCTCAAGGGGCTGCTCGCGGGGGGCATCGCCAACGGGCTCGCGGTCGCCGCGGGGCTGCTGTTCGCGCTGCTCACGCCGCTGATCGCGACCAACCCCACGATCGAGGCGCGGAGCGAACTGAGTCTGTTCAACACGTTCGTGGCCGTGGCGGCCGGGATCGCCGCGGGCTACACGGTGATCCGCAACGACCGCTCGACGCTGGTGGGGATCGTCATCGCCGCGTCGCTCGTGCCGGCGGCGGCGGCGATGGGAGTCGGTTTGGGCGCGGGGTTCTGGCTGCTCGCCGCGAACAGCGCGCTGACGCTGGCGACCAACGTGGTCGCGGTGGTGGTCGCGATCGTGGCGGTGTTCCGCATCGAGCAGGTGCGCAGCCCGGTGTGGCGCGAAGCCATCAAGGGAAAGAACGCGTCGACGCGCACGATCTGGCTCGGCCTGGCCACCCTCGCGCTGCTCGCGGCGCCGATCATCGTCGTCTTCGGGGTCAAGTACAACGAGGAGACCATCGAGCGCGGCGTCGACCGTGCGCTCAATCAGGCCGGCCGCAACGGAGCGGTCGTCCTCGCGCACCGCATCCTGCCCGGCGAGAACGCCGTCCGCATCTTCGTGGCCGAGCCGCCCAACACCGAGGCCCGGTCCGAGGTGGAGGAGCGGCTCTCGAACATCAACGGCGGGGTGCGGGTGGAGTGGATCACGCTCGGGGACACCGAACAAAAACTTTCCGAAAATTGACCGGACAGACTTGGCGCGGCCGATCTTCTTGATAACCTATCGCATCCCAAACATTGACGCCGACAGGAGCCGCAGGTATGGTCGCCACAAAGCCCGATTCGAAGTCCAACGGCACGGTGGGGGGTCGCCTCGCCGCCCTCTCCAAGGATTCCCAGATGGCCACCGCCTCCGACCAGAAAGCCAAGCAGCAGGTCCTCGACCGCACCATCGGTCAGATCGAGAAGACCTTCGGCAAGGGCTCGATCATGCGCCTCGACGAGGACGCCCACCTCGCGATCCCCGGCATTTCCACCGGGTCGATCTCGCTTGATCTCGCCCTGGGCGGCAAGGGCATCCCCAAGGGCCGCATCGTGGAAGTCTTCGGCCCCGAGTCGTCGGGCAAGACCACCCTCGCGCTCACTGTCGCCGCCCAGGCCCAGAAGGCCGGCGGCGTGGCGGCGTTCATCGACGCCGAGCACGCGCTCGACCCCTCGTGGGCCAAGCGCCTTGGTGTGAACATCGACGAGATGCTCGTCAGCCAGCCCGACACGGGCGAGCAGGCACTCGACATCTGCGAACTGCTCGTCCGCTCCAACGCCGTCGACGTGATCGTCGTCGACTCCGTGGCCGCGCTCATCCCCCGCGCCGAGATCGAGGGCGAGATGGGCGACACGCACGTCGGCCTCCAGGCCCGCCTGATGAGCCAGGCGATGCGCAAACTCACGGGCGCCATCGCCAAGAGCAACTGCACGCTGATCTTCATCAACCAGATCCGCGAGAAGATCGGCGTGATGTTCGGCAGCCCCGAGACCACGCCCGGCGGCCGCGCCCTCAAGTTCTACTCGTCCGTCCGCATCGACATCCGCCGCACCGGCGCGATCAAGGACGGCGACCAGAACGTCGGCAATCGCGTCCGCGCCCGTGTCGTCAAGAACAAGGTCGCGCCCCCGTTCCGCGACGCCGAGTTCGACATCATGTTCAACGAGGGCATCTCCGCCAGCGGCGACCTGATCGACCTCGCCGTCAACGAGGGCATCGCCGACAAGTCCGGCGCGTGGTTCTCCTACGGCGACGTCCGCCTCGGCCAAGGCCGCGAGAACGCCAAGCAGTTCCTTAAGGACAACCCGGACCTCTTCACCGAGATCCGCCAGAAGGTTCTCGACAAGAAGGGGGTTGTCGGCCCCCGCTCGAAGGTCGCGCCGTCTCCCGACGCCGACGAGCCCGGCGCGGACGACTGATCGGACCTCTCGAAATCGGGTTGTGACGCCTGATCGGGTTGCGCTGCTCTGACCCGCACGAGGAACCGCCGGGCGCCTCGCGTTTCCCGCGCCCGCTTTGCACCTTCTTCCTGCACGCCTCGCGGCCGTCCGTTGTGTATCGGACGTATCGCCGCGGGTGAGACTCTCGCAGGAAGAACACATGCCCAAGATCGCCGCCGCGTTCCCCGTCGCCGCCGCCCTCCTCGCCGCTTCCGGCGCGAGCGCAGGCATCGTCACAGCCACGGTCACCGCCGACAACCACTATTCGATCTACAGCACCGTCGGTGGCTCCTTCGTCAAGGTCGGCGGCAACGAGACCGGCGCCGCCGGCGCCCCGGGCAGGTACAACTGGAGCATGGCCGAGTCGTACACCTTCGACGCCTCAGGCCCGCTCTACATCGCCGCCTGGTCCGACGACGCCACCGCGCAGGGTCTGCTCGCGCAGATCGACGCGGGCGACCTTGGCACGATCTACTCGGGCGACTACCGCTGGCAGGTCTTCGCCACCGGCATCGACCTCGACACCGGCGCGCCGCACCCGCTCGCGGCCGACGTCGCCGCCCAGATCGCCCTGGCCGACGCCAACGACTGGTGGGCCGATCCTTACGTCGGCGAGACCAACGCCAGCGGCACCCTGCCCTGGGCCAAGATCGCGGGCATCAGCGACGACGCCAACTGGATGTGGAACGCCACCGACGGCGGCGACGCCCTCCGCGGCGGCAAGAACCACGACGAGTACCTCATCTTCCGCCTCGCGGCCATCCCGGCCCCGGCTTCGGGCGTCGTTCTCGCGGGCGCGGGCCTTGTTCTGGCCCGTCGCCGGCGCTGAACCTGCAAACTTCCGAGGGCTTTGCGGTATAAGGGCATCTTCCCAGTGGGCGCGGCGATCGCGCCCGCTGTCCTTTGCGCCCCGGAGACCGCACCCAGATGCACCGCACGAACGACTCCCGCTCTCTCCCGGCGATGCTCGCACTCGCCGCTGGCTCACTTCTCGCCGTCGCCGCGCCCGCGACCGCCGAGATCGACCCCCACGGCGGCATGCTCCGCTACCCGGACATCAGCGCCACCCACATCGTCTTCGGCTACGGCAACGA
>JBQLZI010000082.1:0-9711 GCA_052168195.1 Phycisphaerales bacterium | reverse complement strand
AGAACAGCCCGCCGCCGCCGGACGACGCGCCCGACGCCTTCTTCTTGCGCACCTTCTTGACGATCACCTTCTTCCGCGACCGCTTGCCGCCCGCCTTGGCCGGAGCGTTCTTCGGCTCTGAGTCGGCGCCGTTCGGGCCGCCGATGCCGTAGTTCTCCGCCTCCTCGGGCGATTCCTTCATGTAGACCGTCTCGTCGCTCGCGAGGTTGTCGCGCCGCGCCTTCTCGGCGGGCTTGACGAGGTTGCCCTCCTCGTCGAGTTCGATGTCGGCGCGCTCGGTCTTCTTCGCGGCCGTCTCCTTGAGCGCCTCGTAGATCGGCTCGGGATCGAGGCCGGTGATCGCGCCGCACGCCTTCGCGACCTCCCCGATGTAGCGCTCGAACAGCGACCGGCGCTCGCCCTCACGCTTCATGCGCTGACGCCGGCGCAGGTAGATCCCGAGTTTGCGCCCGCACTCCATGAGCGCAAGCCGCATCTCCTTGCGGATCTCGTCATAGTCCGCGATCGCTTCCTTGCTCTCGCTGGTGAAGGGCACCCACACGCTGGCCATGTGGATCATCACCACCAGCGGGCCCACCGGAAGCGCGCCGCGCGGCTGCTGCAGCCCGTACCGCTTCCAGTCCGTCTCCAGCACGCTCTTGAACGTCGCGCACGCGCTCTGCTGGTACTGCAGCGGCACGCGGTTCGCGAACCGGTGCACACTCGACGTCTCTTCGGTCGGCAGATTCCCGCCGTACGCCACGCCCGCCTCGATCAGGAACGGGCGACCCCGGTACACCGCGGGCGGGCGCGAACTCACCGCGATGAAGTCCGGCCTCAGTTCCTTCTGCAACCCCTTGATGAGCGTCTTGGGGCCGATCGGGCTCAGGCAGTCCGTCGGCGGCGCCATGATCTTCACGTCCTGGATCGCCTTGAACAGCCGCTCCGCCTCCGCGTGGCCGACCTGCTTCACCCACGTCCGCTCGGTCAGCCCGGCCTGCTCGGAGATCGCCTTGCTCACCTTCGGCGACACACGCGAGAACTCGCTCTTGAAGAACGCGCCGAGTTGGCTGCTCTCCGTGCGCTCCAGCATCTGGATCAGCGTGCCGAGTTCGATGCCGTGCGGGTGGGGCTGGATCTCCTTCGCTTCGGGGGGCAACTCGTCGACGCCCCTGGGGTACTCGTAGGTCCGCGGTCCTTCGTCGCCGCTCTGTGCCGGCGCGACGTACGTCAGCGTCGCGTGCGGGTTCGCGATCGCGGTGAGTTCGATGTACTCGTCGACGCTTGCGCGGCCCTTGAGGTACTTGCCTTCCAGTTCGATCTCGACGCGCGTGCCGTGCCCGGCGGGGAACACGTCGTCGAGGTCCGGGCGCTCGTTGTCGCTCACCACGTCGGCGCGGTTCTTCGAGGTGTCCATCTTGAGGATCACCTCGTGCGCGGGTTTCTTCGCGCCCGGCTTGCTCACGATGCGCACGGGCTTGCCGGTGGTCATCAGCCCGTACATGCCCGCCGCGGAGATGCCGATGCCCTGCTGCCCGCGGCTCATCTTGAGCCGGTGGAATTTCGAGCCGTACAGCAGCGACCCGAAAATCCGCTCGATCTGCTTGCGCACGATGCCCGGGCCGTTGTCCTGCACGATAACCCGGTACCTGGTGTCGCCGGACTCCCTGAGGTGCTCGATCTCCACGCGGATGTCGGGGAGGATGCCCGCTTCCTCGCACGCGTCCAGCGAGTTGTCCACGGCTTCCTTGACCGTCGTCAGCAGCGCCTTGCGCGGGTTGTCGAAGCCCAGCAGATGCCGGTTCTTGGCGAAGAACTCGGAGACCGAGATCTCCCGCTGCATCGCCGCCATCGACTCGGCGGTCGCTTTCTTCCTGCTTCCCCCCGAGGCGCCTGCTCGCTTGGCCATCGTCGTGGACGCTCCGTCGTCGCGTGGATCGCCGCCGGACTCCATCCGGGCGGTCGCCGGAGCCGGTCACGCCGCGAGGCGCTCCGGTTCGGCGGGCCGAGGATAGCGAGCCCGCGCCGCGGCGTCACACCTGTCGGCCGGGGTTCTCCCCGGGCTCTGCTCCGCGCGATTCCCCCACTTCACATCTCCGCACGTCCTGCGCTAACTCTCGGTGAAGACCCCCGCAACGAGTGAATCGCTCCATGGCCGCACGCCTAGTCTCGCCTCGACATGTGCGCGACGAGGCGCGGGAAGAGATGTGGCTCCCCAGACAGCCGCTCCCCGTCGCGCGACCCTCATACGGACACGGCCAACGTACGGCCATCCGTCCATTGACTCACTTGTGGATTGTGGAGGAATTGAGATGAACAAGAGCATCATCGGCGCCGCTGTTCTCGCGATCGCCGCCGGCGCGACCGCCGGCACCCCGGAAATCATCGCCTACTGGGCCCAGAACAACAACAGCCTCTCCGGCGGCGGCTTCGGCTTCGAGGTCGGCGACTTCCCCCAGAGCGCTGACTTCGGCACGCAGGCCGGCACGGCCAACCTGACCGTCGGCGGCGGCGACGCCCTCGCCAACGACGGAACCGTCTACACCTGGCTCCAGTCCTTCGGCGGCACCACCACCAACGCCCAGTTCGGCGAGGCCTCCGGCGGCTCCATCGCTCTCCAGAACGGCGACGGCGGCATCAACAACGGCGCCTTCTTCGAGTTCAACTTCAACGCCGGCCTCTACGAGAACATCGAGTTCTCCCTCGCCCGTCAGGCCACCGCCACCGGCTTCACCACCGTCGCCGTCGACGCCTTCAACGGCGACACCCTGCTGGGCAACATCGGCTCCATCAACACCACCGGCGCCTCGAGCTTCGCCCTCTACAACTTCAGCGCCTCGCTGCTCGACGGCGTCTCCGACGCCACCATCCGCCTGACCTTCACCGGCGGCAGCGACACCTCCAATAACGGCAACAACCGCCTCGACAACATCGTTGTCTCCGGCACCCTCATCCCGACCCCCGGCGCCGCGGCCCTCCTCGGCCTCGGCGGCCTGGTCGCCGCCCGTCGCCGCCGCGCCTGATCGCGCGATCCGCGACAACCAATGAACGAACACGGGCGGGCTCCGCGAAGAGCCCGCCCGTTTCCATTCTTGCGATCGATCAGATGCTCACCGACGCCGGCGCAGCGCAACGAGCCCGCCCGCGGCCAGCACGCCCAGCGAGGCCGGCGCGGGAACATCGGGACCGATGATCTCCCACCGGCTGCTTTCGCTGAACGACCCGCTGTACAGCGGCGGATCGCCCTCGAGACTCCAGATCTCGAAGCCCCACAGCGCCGGCGCAGTCACGCCGTTCAGATCGTCGAACGACATATCGACGCTGAACGTGCCCTCGCCGACCCAGCCCAGATCTTTGCCGCTGACGAAGACGAACCCTTCGCCCACCGGCGCGACCAGCAGCATCACGAGGTTCTCCGCCTGGAAGCCGTTGGACGTCGTGAACTCGGCCACGAGCCGCGTGCTCTCGATCGTCACGCCCGTCGGCCCGAGGAACCGCAGCATGAGCAGGTTGTTCGCCTGCTCGCCCTCGGGGAAGAAGTCGATCGTGTGAACCGCCGCGCTCGACGCGCCGGCGCACAACGACACACCCGCCGCGACCAGCGCGGCCGACACAAAGCCAGATTGCAGCATTCCATCTCTCCAAACGCCGGGGTTCCGGCCCGGCGCGATGCGTTCCCGGACGCCCTTGCCAGCGTCGCGGGGATCGTTCTACGGAGCCGGCTTCCATCGGTTTCACCGGAGCGGCGCGGTATTCTCACGCGATGCAGGAGCCGGCGCGAATATGCAAAGCCTGCGGCTACGACCTCGCGGGGATCGAGGCGAGCCGCTGCCCAGAATGTGGGAGGATCGATCCCGTCCTCACACTTTCACCGCGCGCGCAGCGTTGGGCGAACCGCCCAAGGCACTGGTTCGGCGTGCCGGTCGCCCTCTTTGCGTCGCTGTTGCTCGTCTGGTGCTTCACGATCGAACGCGCAACCGGCGAACAGCTCACTGGCCTTGGGTCATACATCGGCCTGTTCACGGTCCCGTTTTTCCTTGCAATCTTCGTCCACGCGATCGCGTGGACGATGCTGAAGTCGCGCACGACGCAGGTCGGACTCAGAGAGAAACTCTGGTGGCTGACGCTGCCGTTTCTGCACG
Source organism: Phycisphaerales bacterium (assembly GCA_052168195.1). Taxonomy (GTDB): domain Bacteria; phylum Planctomycetota; class Phycisphaerae; order Phycisphaerales; family UBA1924; genus JAHBXC01. The sequence goes on along the minus strand of JBQLZI010000082.1, from coordinate 5,590 downwards.
CCGTATGGATGCTCTGGCCGCTCGTCATTCTCGCGGGAACGCCCATCGTTGGTCGATTTGCGTTTGCGCGTCCGTTCATGGTGCTCACCGTTCCGCTTCTGACACCGATCGCATGGCGAGCGGGGTGGATGCTCATGATCCGCGTCTCCGACATCCCGCTTAATCCGTGTCCTCGTCACTGGACCCTTGCAACTGTGCTGGGAATCGCGTCCACTTTCGTTGCGGTGTTTATGACGGCAGCACTGATCGCCATAGGTGTCTAGAGGCGCATCGAACGCCCTCCGCGCCGCCCGCGTACCCCGCACGATGACCACCGAGAAGCTCCAACTCGCCTGCCTGACTTGCGGCTACGACGTTGCCGGGCTCGAGAAACCCGTCTGCCCCGAGTGCGGCCGCGCATTCACCGACGTCGACACCCCCGCGATGGTGCGCCTCCGCCGCATCCTCGACCGCGGCGACGCGTTCCCGCGCAAGCATGTGCTCGGTTGGGCCGCCGTGATCGCGGTGTACGCCCTCGGCGCCGAGATCATGAACGTCGAAGGCCACATGCCCGCCCTCGTGCTCTCCGCGATCCTGCTGTCGATCGCTTGCTTCGGTTCGCTCGCGCTGGGGAGCGTCGCCGTGCTCGGATGCGAGCGCCCGAGACGCCTCGCCGCCCAGGACGCGTGGCGGCGCGAACTCTGGGCCCTCCACCTGCCGTGGCTCATCCTCGCGCCCGCGTCGATCGTCCTCCTCGCGGTCTCCATCGCGTTCATGGCCGCCGGGCTCGGGCTCGAAGCCACGCTCTGGGCCGGCGCGCCGATCCTCGCGGCGTGGCTGCTCTGCACGCTCGCCGCGCCGTTCTTGTTCCTGCGCCGGGTCAGGCGCCGCCTGGCCGCCGTCGACGCCGACGCTCGCTTGATCCGCCTCCGACTGCTCATCGCCGCGCTCTGCGTGCTGGTGTTCACCGCGTTCATCGGGTTCGGTGGAGGGCTGGTCGCCCGCTACGGCGCCGCCACGATGGCGGGCTACGGCGACCCGCCGCCCGACGGCTTCTGACTGCGCCCGACGCCTATCCTCCCCGCCTTCCAAGACCCCCTTTTGAACCCCGTGAGGGAGAGGACCGCCGCGATGGAGACCACGCTCATCATCCTGAAGCCCGACGCCGTCCAGCGCGGGCTCATGGGCCGCATCATCAGCCGCTTCGAGGACAAGGGCCTCCAGGTCGTCGGCTGCAAACTCATGCAGATCAGCCAGGAACTGGCCGCCAAGCACTACGAAGCCCACGCCAGCAAGCCCTTCTACGCCGGGCTCGTGAAGTTCATGACTTCCTCGCCCGTGCTCGTCCTCGCGATCCACGGCAAGGGCGCGATCGCCGTCTCCCGCAAGATGATGGGCGCCACCTTCGGCTCCAACGCCGAGGCCGGGACCATCCGCGGCGACTTCGGCGTCTCCAACTCCTTCAACCTCATCCACGGCAGCGACAGCCCCGAGGCCGCCGAGCGCGAACTCGGACTCTTCTTCGGCAAGGGTGAGGTCCTGTCGTACACGCGCCCCAACGACGCGTGGGTCTACGACATGTCCGGCGGCAAGGCCGAGTAACGCCGACTCAAGCACACCAGCGACGCGCGAAACGGGCGACTCGTTCGCCCGTTTTTCGTTGGGGTTCAGCGCTCGAGGTCGATGCGGAACACCAGTTGTGCGCGCTGATCGGGGCGCTGCGCGATGGCGCGCAACTGCTCGCCCGTCGCGCGCCAGTTATAGACCGCGTCGATGATCGGCCGGTCGACGTCGCTCCTCCCGCTGCTCTGGATGATCTTCGCCTCGGTCACCCGCCCGCGCGCGTCGAACCAGATGCGCACGACCACGTCGTTGGGGTTCGCCGTCGCGAGCGCGTACGTCGACCATTTCGGGCGCACGGTCTGGATGCGCAGCCCCTTGGCCGCGAGCGGTTTCCCCGGGTTGATCGACACCGCCTGCGCGATGGCCGCCGCGTCCGAATCGCGGTCCGACAGGAACCCGATGACCTGCTCGTCGCCCCCCGCGCCCGACTCGTCGAGCGGTTCGGCGTCCGCCGCGGGCTTGGCGGTCTCGTCGATCGGCCGGCCCCCGGATTCGGGCGCTCGCGCGATCCCCTCGCCGCCGCGCCTGCGCAGCGCTTCGATCGCCTCGCGCGCCGCTTCAACCGCGCCCGCCGCCTGCTGCGCGATGACCGTCGTGCCGGCCCCGGGAGTGGCCGCGGCCCGATCCGTCGTGACGCCCGCGTCGTCCTCGACCGGCGCACGGGCGAGCGTGATCGTCGCCTGGGGCTGCACCGCGACGAACGCCTCTCTGGTCTCGTCGTCCGCGCCGCCGTCGCCGACGGACTCGGCGTCGCCGCGCGACGCTTCGCCGTTCGACGAGTCGCTCGCGCCGAGACCGGCTTCGAGGTCCAGCGTCGCGCTGCGTTCGCCGGGCGCCCGGCGCAGCAGCGCCTGCTCGTAGCCCAGCGGCGCGCCGCCGTGCTCAGGAGTCGCCTCCGCGAACCCCAGCCAGGTGTCGGTGTCGGTCGCAGTGGACTCGTCGATCCCCAGCGTCAGGTCGAGCGGCTCGACCTCGTCCTCGGACGGCGCCGGTTCCGGCTCGGGCACGCGGACCTCGATCGGCGGGGGGGTCTTCAGCCCGCGCTGGTCGCGGGTCGGCTGTTCGGGTTCTGGCGCCATGTCGCGCCGATCGAGCGACTCCGCGATCGCGCCCAGCCCCGCGGCGATCGGGATCACGCCCACGGCCGACAGCCACACCCCGGCGTGGAGACCCAGCGAGCCCGCCCAGCCGAGCGTTCCGGCCATCCTGGACCGTGAGAAGCCCATATCGATGATGCTACGACGCGGGCGGCCCCTGCGGGTTCTGGACGCCGATTCCCGGGAACAGGAATCTTCCGCCGCCGCCGGGCGTTTCATCGGTACCATATCCCCGGAGGCATCGGCCTCCCGCCGGGCATCCCCGGCATCAATCCGCCGCGAACGCCGCCGAGGCACGCCGAGCGCTGCACACCGCTTGGAGCAGAGTCCGCAGGACCCCTCGGCCATCAGAAGGGAATCGTCGCATGCGCTTCTACGCCACCGCCCCCGTCCTTGCCGCCGCAGCGCTGGTCGCCAGCGCCGCGTCCGCGCAGTCGCTGTCCATCGGAGATCAGGCCCCCAACCTGACCGATACCGCCTGGATCCAGGGCGAGCCCGTCAGCCACTGGCAGCCCGGAGAGGTCTACGTCCTCGACTTCTGGGCGCCCTGGTGCGGGCCCTGCATCGCCTCGATGCCCCACGTCAACGAACTCCACAAGAAGTACAAGGACGACGACGTCACCATCATCGGCGTCTCGATCTGGCCCCGCGAAGGCATGACGCCCACCACCGAGTTCGTCAACGAGCACATCGTCGCCGACGGCGAGAAGATGCTCTACAGCGTCGCCGAAGACATCGAGGGCGCCACCGCCCGCGCCTTCATGGAAGCCACCGGCTCCAACGGCATCCCCACGGTCATGATCATCGACCAGCAGGGCCGCCTCGCGTGGCTCGGCCACCCGATGGCCAAGGACTTCGACTCCTCCCTCGATCAGATCGTGGAAGGCACGTACGACATCGAGGCCAAGGCCGCCGAGATCCGCGCGCAGAAGGAACTCGAAGCCAAGGCCCAGCCGGTCCTCGCCGAGGCCAACCGCGCCTACGGCAGCAGCGACTGGACCACCGTGGTCGACCGTCTCGACACGCTCATCGGCATGGGCTACCAGGTCGAGAACATGACCATGACCAAGATCCAGATCCTCGCGACGCGGCTCGACAAGCCCGCCGAGGCGTGGAAGACCGGCTGGTCGTTCATCAAGGGCCCCGCCGCCGACAACGCGATGGCGCTCAACGCGCTGGCGTGGTTTATCGTCGACGCCGACGGCATCTCCGAGCGCGACTACGAACTCGCGCACGTCGCCGCGACCCGCGCCAACGACCTGACCGACGCGTCCGACGCCAGCATCCTCGACACGCTCGCGCACGTCGAGTACGCGAAGGGCAACAAGGACAAGGCGATCGAGATCCAGACCAAGGCCGTCAAACTCGCTCCCGCAGCCCAGAAGGAACAACTCCAGAAGGCGCTCGAGAAGTTCAAGTCGGGCGAAGCCGCCAAGGGCTGAGGACGACCTCGCCAGCGAACGATTCCAGCGCCCCGGTCGGATTCGGCCGGGGCGTTGTCACTTTTTCGGACGTTCGCCACACCGCGAATCCGCCGCGCTATGATCCCGCCGATGAGTTCCACCGCGATGCAGACCAAGCCGTCCGCCCAGACCCGTCGGGTCCAGCCGCCGCTCTGGAACGTCGTGCTCCTGGACGACGACGACCACTCGTACGACTACGTCATCCGCATCGCGAAGACTGTCTTCGCGATGCCCGAGGAACGCGCGTTTCTCACCGCGAAGAAGGTCGACGACGACGGCCGGGTCGTGCTCATGACCACGCACAAGGAGCACGCCGAACTCAAGCGCGAGCAGGTGCTCTCGTTCGGCCGCGACCCGCTCATCGCCCGCTGCACGGGACCGATGTCCTGCGTCATCGAGCCCGCGGAATTCGAGGGCGACGACTCCACCGAGAACTGAGCCCTGCGCGCCCTCGCGATCCAGACCGAGGAACTCGACGCCGCCGCGGCCGACTGGCTTGCCGAGCGCGTCGACCTCGAGCGTTGCGCCCCCGACGAGCCGGGCTTCGCGGATCTCCTCGCCCGAGCCGACGCCCTGGTGGTCCGCACGTACACCGTTGTCAACGAGGCCATGCTCGAGCGCGCGACGAAACTCCGCGTCGTCGGGCGCGCGGGAGTGGGTCTCGACAACATCGACCTCAAGGCCTGCGAACGCCGGGGCATTCGCGTCGTGCACACCCCCGACGCGAACACGCAGGCGGTCGTCGAACTCGTCGCGGCCTTCGTGTTCGACGCGCTCCGCCCGCGCGTTTTCCTCGATAAGCCGCTGCCGCTCGCCGAGTGGAAACGCCTGCGCACGGAACTCATCGCGCCCAATCAACTCGGTGATCTCACCGTCGGTGTCGTCGGATTCGGCCGCATCGGCAAGGGCGTGGCCCGCGTGTTCGAGGCCTTCGGCGCCCGCGTCCTGTACCACGACATCGAGGATGTGTCGCCCGTGAGCCGCCTCGGCGCCGAGCCGGTCGACTTCGACACGCTCCTGCGTGCTTCGGACATCGTCACGCTCCACGTCGACGAGCGCGCCGGCAACCGCGACCTGCTCACCGCGAAGCAGTTGGCGTCGCTCAAGAACACCGCGATCCTCGTCAACACGTCACGCGGCTTCGTCGTCAACCCCATCGATCTCGCGGAATGGCTCCGGACCAACCCCGGCGCCCGCGCGATCCTCGACGTCCACGAGCCCGAGCCGTTTCCCGAGGGCCACCCGCTGCTGGGTCTGCCCAACGCGCACCTCGCGCCCCATATCGGCGCCGCGACCGCTCCCGCCAAGCGGAACATGTCATGGGTGGTCAGAGACGTCTGGCGCGTCATCTGCGGCGAGGCGCCCGAGCACGCGGCGGTCTGACCGCGAACAATCACGCGTGACCGACGACCCCCGCAGCCCCCGACA
>JBQLZI010000081.1:0-9746 GCA_052168195.1 Phycisphaerales bacterium | reverse complement strand
AACCTGATGCGAATGAACGTGAAGGCGTGGTCGGTCCTGTCGTGCGCGGTTGCCGCGCTGTCCTCGTCGGCGCTGGCCGTGCCGCTGGCGCCCGGCGATCAGGTGAACCTGAGCGGGACGACATCGGCCGAGTCGCCTTGGCTCGGCGGTGTCTCGCTGTTGGCGGACGTCTTCCCGTTCACGATCACCGACTCACAGGGAAGCCCGGTTTTCCAGGGGACCTTCACGTGCGAGCCGATCAGGTCGGCCGAGCTCGGCACGCTCTACATCCGGTATCGCCTGCGCGACATGCAGGCGATCGGGAATCGCGCCGTCGCCCGCGTCGATATCCTGGGCTACGGCGAGACCCAGACCAACGTCGACTACTCGCTCACCGGGCTTGGGGACGTCGGGCCGAGCGCCGCGGCGCGGTCGGCGTCGGGGCAGCAGGTGACGTTCTTCTTCGATCCGCTGCTGTTCGTCAGCCAGGATTCGCGGTTGTTCTGGGCGTTCACCAACGCGACCGAGAGGACCAACACGGGGCAGGCCCGCATCACGCTGAACACGGGCGAGTCGGTCGTCATCCAGGGTGTGTGCGTGCCGTCGCTCGGGACGTGCCCCGGCGACTCGAACGGCGACGGCGTCGTCAACTTCGCTGACCTCAACGAGGTGCTGAGCGAGTTCGGCGAGGATTGCCCGTAACGCAACAGGGTTGATGATGAGTCACTGCGCCGGCGGCATGCCGGCGTTTTTCGTTGGCGGCGTGTCGGGTGGATCGCTGTTTCTCGGATGTTCCTGAGAGGAAGCGCGGCGTGTGCCGCGCCATCGTCCCCGGAAGCAGAAGGAAACAGTCATGGCGCCGACCACCACACGGAAACTCGCTGCCGCCGCGATCGCACTCACGACTCTCGGCATGGGGGCCAGCGCCGATGTTCTGGCGCCGGGGTCTTCCGTTTCGCTGGGGGGAACGACCGTCACCGCCTCGCCGTGGTTGCAGGGGGTTTCTCCGGGCGGGACGACCCGATCGTTCAGCATCACGGGCTCGGGCGGGGAGGTGGTGTTCTCGGGGACGCTGCTCGTGAGCTACCGCGACACGGATCCCTTCGGGTATCGCCACGGGGTGTACCGGGTGCAGAACACGACCGCGTTCGGTCCGCGTTGGATCGTGCGGATCGAGTTTGACGGGTTCGGCGACGGCGATCTCGATGTCGAGTACCGCACGGACGCCGCGGCCGGGGTGATCCCCCACACCGCCGCGCGCTCGGCCGACGGGGACACCGTCTCCTTCTTTTTCAGCGGCAACCTGGGGGCCGGCGCAACCTCGCAGTTCTTCTATATCTTCACCGGTGCGCCGACGCTCGACTTCACGGGGACGGCGCGCATCACGCTCAATACCGGTGAGGTGGCGATGGTCACCGGGCTGCCGGTCCCCGCGTCATGCAATGGCGACACCAACGGCGACGGGGTGGTCAACTTCGTCGATCTCAACGATGTGCTGACCAACTACGCTGAGGATTGCGACTGAGCCGCAAGCCCCGCAAGCTCCGGAGAAACAGCAGCATGCGCGCCCCGCCCTCGGAGGAGGAACGCGGGGCGCGCCGTTTTTTCTGCTCGCGTATTTCCGCGCGGTGCCATCGGTCTCGCTTTCACGCGTGGAGCGGCGCGTCTCGTGGGCGCCGCGGACGAAGCAGAGGAGACACAGCCATGCGCACAGGTATGAACACTCGGATGATGGGTCTGATGCTGGCGGCGGGGATGACGGCGACGGCGTGGGCCGTGCCGCTGCCGCCCGGCTCGAACAACGTCCCGCTGGCTGGCACGACGGCCGCGGCGGAGCCCGATCTTGCATCGGTGAACATCGCGTCGGTGGTTCGGCCGTTCGAGATCTTCAGCGGCGGCGGCGCGCTGCTGTTCCGCGGGCAGTTGGCGGCGACTGTGAGCCGTTCGATCAACACCGGAACGCTGATCTTCTCGTACCGCATCCTGAACACGCAGGGCGGGCTGAACGGCGTCGTAGCGCGGGTCGAGGCCGAGTCGTACGCGGGGTTCGCGGTCGACGCGAACTGGCGGGCGGACGGGCTGGGGATGTCGCCGCCGAACCAGGCGGACCGCAGCGGCTCGGGCTCGGTGATCAACTACGAGTTCCTGACCCCGCCGCTGTTCTCGGGGAGCACGTCGCGGTTCTTCTACGCGTTCACGGACGCGACCGAGTTCAACACCGACGGCCTGGCGACGATCTACCTGGCGTCGGGCGAGTTTGTGACGGTCCGGGTCTTCGCGCCCGGCGCCCCGTGCGAGACATGCCGCGGCGATGTGAACGGCGACGGCGTGGTGAACTTTCAGGACCTCAACGAGGTGTTGACGAACTTCGGCGCGGAGTGCAATCCGCCCGCAAGTGACTGAGCGTCTGTGAGATGCCGAAGACGCCCGCGATGGGAGCGCGGGCGGGTCGCCCGACCCTTGTGGGAACCCAGTGAAGAAAATCCCCCAAAAGCGGTGGAATGCTCTTGGGGTTTTCGTTGGGGTTGGGTATTTTCGGCGTACGCCGAGGAATTCGGGGGTCGGGAGACGCACCCGCCCCTCGGCGTCCCTCTCGAGGCGACGCCGTGACCGGGCGTCGCGGTCCTCGCCGGAAGGGGAGAGCCGGCGAGACCAACCACGGAGGCGCCCGCGGCGTGCGCACGCGCCGCGGGCACTTTTCATTTTCGGCGAGGAAGGCGGGCTCAGGCCCCGGGGGTCGCCACGCCGGGCCACATCCAGGCGAAGAGCAGGGCGGTCGCCAGGCCGAAGACCACGCCGTCGACGAGGTTCGTGAAGAAGACCCGCCACGAACGCTCGAACCAGATGATGTGGGGGATGAGCGCCGCGGTGTACGCGAGGATCGCCACCGTCCCGAGCACCTGGAGCACCTGCTCGAATGCGGCGCCCGCGGGAACGGTCGCGGAGCCGACGTACGCGACAGCGAACGACACGACGAGGTAGAAGACGAACGAGCCGAGCAGCGAGCCGCCCATGCCGGGCTTCCTGCCGTAGACGCGCAGGCGGCCCCACGGGCCCTGCTCCATGCGCCGCTTGCCTTCTTCGGTCTTGAGGTCGGCGGCGTCGCAGTAGGGGAACATGTATCCGCCCGCGGGGATGTTCAATCGCCTGACCGCGTCGAGCATCTCGTCCTCGCGGTCGAGTTTGCGGAACTCCGGCTTGTGGTGCGGCGACACCGCCCACGCCAGGAACGACAGCACGAAGGCGACCACGGCGGCCAGAAGGATCGGCAGCCAGAGGTCAATCAGCGGGACGAGCAGATCGGGCGAGTACGTTCCGGTCACTTGGGCCATGGGATGGCTCCTTGTCAGCGCGCTCGTGCGCACGGACCGAGCGTCGGTCGTCGCCGAAGTCCATACGGGATCGGCAGGGGTATTCAGGATGGATCGGGTGGGGAGCCCGCTCGGCGTGAGCCGTTCACGCCCGGGAGCCCGCACTCGGTGCAGCGCGAAGGATCGTCGTCGCCCCGGGCGAAGCCGCACCTGGGGCAACCCTCGGGCGGGGCTGGCGTCAGCCACGCCGCGATGCGTCGGTTCAGCAGCGCAAGCACCGTCCCGAAGACAACCATCAGCGCGCCGATCGAGACGTAGTGAGACTTCGCCCCGATCTCCTGCCACATGCTCCACGCCATATCCGGCTGACCCACGATGATCCCCATGAGGAATCGCTGCGCCACGAGGTACGCGCCCCTGAGCAGCAGGAACAACGCGAGCGCACGGATGAACCAGACCGTGATGGTGCGGACGGAAACAACGGTGGACGGGGTCAGAAGATGCATGCGGGCCTCCCGGAGCGGGTCGATGAATCGCGGGGCGCCGAAACCCAAGTATGCTGTCGCCATGGCCGACGCACAAGCACCGCCGCCGAAGTTTGTCGCCTCGCAGACAACGCGGCCCGACGACGCGCTGCTGAACTACTACGTCATCGTTTCGCTCTTCGGGCTGTTCCTGTTCCCGATCATCTTCCTCTCGTACTACATCCGGTTTCGCACGCTGTGGTATTCCTTCGAGGACGACGGCGTGCGCATGGGCTGGGGGTTGTTCTGGAAGCGCGAGATCAACCTCACCTACCGGCGCATCCAGGACATCCACGTCACGCGCAACGTCGTCGAACGCTGGATGGGCCTCGCGAAGGTCTCCGTCCAGACCGCCAGCGGCAGTTCCGCGGCGGAAGCGACGTTCGAGGGGATTCTCGACCCCGAAGGGCTGCGCGATTACCTCTACCTCCGCATGCGCGGCGCCAAGGGTGAACTCAAGGACCAGCCCGATGCGCACGACACGAGCGATGCGCCCGACGAAGCGCTCCTCGCGCTGCAGGACATCGCCCGATCCATGCGCACCCTCGTGGACAAGCACGAGGCCAACCCATGAGCGCCGACCACGCCGCCGAATGGGTCTACCGCGGGATGTGGGGCGCGCTCACGGGATGGTTCCGCGTGCCGAGGCAACCCCCTGCGCTTCCCGCGACGTCGACAAAGCCCACGCGTTCGTTCCGACCCAGCGACGGCTGGCTGCGCATGCGCACGTCGCAGTTCTGGATCGTGTGCGTCATCGTCGACGCGCTGCTGCTTCTGGGCTGGCTGGTGGTCTTCTTCAACAACCGCACCGCCGCGTTCATCCTCGCGGCGCCGTGGCTCTTCATCATGATCGTCCCCGACGTCATCGCGTACATCGCGATCTACCTGCGCTACGACACCACCTGGTACGTGATGAGCGACCGCAGCATCCGCATCCGCCGGGGCATCTGGGTCATCGAAGAGAAGACGTTCACCTTCGAGAACGTGCAGAACGTCTCCGTGCAGCAGGGCCCGGTGCAGCGCTATTTCGGCGTCGCCGACCTGTTCGTGCAGACCGCGGGCGGCGGCGGGGGAGCCGCCTCCGCGCACGGCGCGGCGTCCACGGCCCACATGGGACGCATCGAGGGCGTCGCCGACGCGCAGGAGATCCGCGAACTCATCATGTCCAAGGTGCGCGCTGCGCGCGACGCCGGCCTCGGCGACGATCACGACGAACACGCCAGGCAGACCGGCGGCTTCTCGGACGCGCATCTCGCCGCGCTCCGCGAGATCCGCGACCTCGCCGCGACCCTCGCCGACCGGGCGTGACCCGCTCGACCGGACGCGGGCGCGGGCTACACTCCCGCCGCATGTCCCCGCGCACGCCGACCCATCCTGTGCACCGCCGCAGCGCGATGCGTTGCGCCGCGCGAATGCGTTCGCCGCGATCCATGTGATCGCGGCCCGCGCCCCGGGGGCCTGACCACCACACCCTGACCCGTGCCCATACTCGCGCGACGCCCGCGCGATCGACCCGACAACCACGCGGCGCCCCTGCGCGCCGGGAGGACCGCGCCGTGACCGTGGAGACCTACCAGATCGTGCTGCAGACCGTCGCGTCCCTCACGGGCATCGCGACAACGACCGGCCTGTTCATCGCGTACCGGCAGTTCCGGCTCGCGACGCGGCAATCGCAAACGGCGTTCGAGGATGCGCTGGCCCGCGAGTACCGCCAAGTCGCGCACCGCCTCCCGGTGCGCGCGCTGCTGGGCGATGCGCTCCCCGAGTCGCGCGAGACGCTGGCGCTCGACGAGTTCTACTGGTACTTCGACCTGACCAACGAGCAGGTCTTCCTCCGCCGCATCGGCCGCGTGAGCGACGACGCGTGGCGCAACTGGCGCGACGGCATCGCGTCGAACCTGCGCAAGCCCGCCTTCGCGAAGGCGTGGGAGGAGATCGGACGCCGTGCGCCCGAATCGTTCACCGAACTGCGCCGGCTCGAGGCGGCCGGGTTCCGGACCGATCCGCGCTCGTGGGGCGCCGAGCGAACCGACCATGAAAGAAGCCGTCCCCGCGGAAACGGGGACGGCTCGGGGAGAGTGCATCAGACTGAGCCCGCCGCGGGAGCCGAAGCGCCGGCGGCGTGCTGAGCGCCCGCGCTCAGGCGCGGCGGCGACGGCCCGCGATCAGGCCGAGACCGGCGAGGCCCATCCCGCCCGCGAGGGGGGTCGGGATGAGGGTCAGGTCGGTCTGCTGGAGACGGATGTTGAACACCGGACGCTCGCCGGAGTTCGTGTCGTTCCAGAGCACGGTGCCCTGAATGGTCCAGCTGAAGGTCGACAGGTCGAGGCCGGTCGACAGCAGGTACTCGAGGGACTGCTGGTTGCCGACGGTGTCGAGGTTGATGTCGCCGGGGTTGGCGAGATCGAGCCCGGTGAAGTTGAAGGCGCCGAAGTCGTTGGAACCGCCGTCACGGGACTGGCTCTGGAGCTGGATCTGGTTGAACGAGGTGTCGAAATTCTCGAGAACGACCGAGGCGCCGACCGGCGAGCCGCCCGCGAGGCGTTGCGCAAGGAAGGTCAGGGTGTCGCCGTTGTGGTCGTAGGCGAGCAGGAACCCGAAGGTGCCGCTGAGCGGGTTGGTGCCGTTGGCGAGGTTCTCGGTGACCCAGCCGCCGGCCTGGGGGTCGCCGCTCGGGCCGACGCCGATGTCCCAGTTGGTGTTGTCCGTGCGGAGACGGGCATTGGCGACGGTGGTCGCGCCGGCGCCGTGGATCGTGTCGCTGTACGGGTTGAGGACGACGTTCGCGGCCTGGACGGATCCAGCGACCGCAGCGACCGCAAACGCGGCCGTCACAAGGTTCTTCATGACTCTCTTCTCCGGTTCGAAACGGTGTTGCCGTGGCCTGCCGCTTCGCGATTGCGGCCGACAACCAACGGCCTGTCACGGGGACGCACCCGCGATCCGCGAGAATAGACCCCCGCGCAAACGAATCAATCCCAAGAGTTTGTGTTTATACCCGTGTTTTTCTCGGTTTCATGCCTCTTTGACACAGCACCGAGACAACACCCGTACTTTGGGAAAGAGAACACTAAGACGGACCCGTCACGCGATCCCGCATGCGGCAGAGAACGCGATCGCGCCGATCGTGAATCGGCGCGGGTTATCGCCCCCGACGCCGGCGGGTCGCGAACGCCCCGAACCCGAGCAGCGCGGCCGCCGTTCCCGGCGCCGGGATGGGGTTCACGTACAGCCCGTCGATATCCCGGTCGATCACGGTCAGCACACTGGTCGCCGCGGTGGTGATGTTGTACGTCCAGAACAACCGCTGGCCGTCGACGAGCGCGTGCATGTTGAGCAGGTTTCCGACGGTGTAGCCGCCCATGCCCGCGCCGCCCTCCTGCACGTCGAAGTCGAACTGCGTGACCATGGTCGTGGCGCCGTTCGATCGATCGACGCGGTACAGCGCGTCGTTGATCGAGTCGAGCGCGAACAGATCGCCCCGCCAGACGGTCGAGGCGATGAAACTCGCGGGGCCAGTCAGGTCGAGGCGCTCGCGTCGCATCGTGCCGTTGGTGCGGAACTTGTAAAACCGCCAGATGTCGCCTTCGCGGATGAGCGAATTCAGACCCCGGTTGAACGTGATCCCGGATACCTGATCGGCTGTCTCGAAGAGCCCGCCCGTGAGGAAGGGCTGCCGGATCTCATCGGTCCAGCCCCGGTAGATGCCCGCCGTGCGGGTCGGATCGTCGAGCAGCAGGTAGAACCGATCGCTGCTCCGGTACCCGACGGCGAAGTCGTTGATGTTCTCCGCGTTGATCGGGTCCCGCCGCGGGGCGACGCGTCGGAACTCTTCGGTGGCGCTGCTGTAGGCGAGCGTGATCGTCCGTTCGTCCCCGTTCGGACGGGTCTCGATCGTCTGCACTCGGAGCACCTGCGCGGAGGCAGACTGCGTAACGACACACGACGCCGCGGCAACGGCAAAGGCATGGAGGTTCATGGGTGACGTCCTTCTTCCGGCTCCAGCATGCCGAGGAAATCCCGGCCCCGCGTCGCCGCTCCCTCCGAGCGGGGCGCGTCGCCACCGTAGCACCGACCTCCGGAATTGGAACCCCCTTTGTCTCCGGATCGACACGTTTATTCTGTGCGTCCGTGCTTCGACCTCCTCACCCATTCCGACGGGCCGTCGCGTGATCTGGCTGTGGATCGTGCTCGCGTGGACCGCGCTGGCCAGCGTGGTCGCTGCCGCGCTGCACGCGCTCGACAAGCGCCGCGCCGTCCGCAATCGCTCCGGCGCGGGACGTCGACGCGTCCCCGAGCGCACGCTCCACCTTTGGGAACTCCTCGGGGGCTGGCCGGGAGGCCTGCTGGCCCGCCGCGTGCTGCGCCACAAGACAGACGCCCGCGCCAAGGCCCGGTTCGTCTGGACCAGCCGCGCGATCGTGGCGCTGCACCTCGCGGCGTGGCTCGCGATCGCGTACGCGGTCTGGCGGGCCTGATCGGGTACACTGGCCTCCGGAATCAAGGAGCCCACGCCATGCAGATCGCGTGCAGCGAGTACATCGCCGCCCCGCCCGAGCAGGTCTTCGCGATGTCGTCCGACGTCGAACGCTGGCCCGAAACGGTTTCGGCGATCACGAAAACCGAGATCCTCACCCCCGGGCGCGACGCGAAGGTCGGCGTGGGAACGGTCTTCCGCGAAACGCGGATCATGTTCGGCAAAGAGGCCAGCGAGACGATGACCATCGCCCGCTTTGAGCCCCCGCGTGGCTACACGTTCACCGCGTCGAGCCACGGCTGCAACTACGAGACGACCTTCACCTTCACCCCCGAAGGCCCGGGCACGCGCGTCGACATGCACTTCAAGGGCGAGCCCCAGACGTTCATGTCCAAGGTCATGGGCGCGGTCATGGCGCCCATGCTCAAGGGCACGATGGTCAAGTGCATCAGGAAGGACCTGCTCGACATGAAGCAGACGCTGGAAGGCAATTCCGCCGCCGCCACCGCGTGACCGAAAAACAACGCCCCGCGGAGGGGGCGTTGAAGGGATCTACTCTCTGTTCCTGCGTTCATCGACGCCGGCGCGTCATCGCGGCCAGCCCGAGCAGCGCGGCCGCGCCGGTCGGCGCCGCGGGAACCGGCACGCCCGTCGCGCGAACCATGAACGCGCCCGGGAAGACCACGAACTGGGTGTCGTCCATCCGCGTCCCGAAGGGCGCGTTCGCGAGATCATCGATGGTGTCCGCGATCGACGGCGCGTAGAAGAACCACGAGCGGTCGCCCGGGTGGTCGCGATCCACGCGGGCGGGGCGGTCCTCGCCGCCCTGCAGCAACGCGCTCGCGCCGACGAAGAACCCGCCCGACACGAGCGTCGGGTCGATGTCCACCGTGAAGTAATTGTCGTTGAACACGTCGGGTGTGGCCTGCACGCTCGTCAGCGCCGTGGCGTTGCGCGGGTCGAAGTCGTCGTCGGGATCTTCGAGCAGCCAGAACGTCACCGGCCCGTTCGCGAGCGAGGGGAACGTCGGCCCGAACGCGACGGAGATCTGGGTGATGACCTCGCCGCCGGCCTGCGCCTCGAAGTAATTCCCCCACAGCATGTCGGGGTCGAAGGTGGACGGCGGCCCTTGGTTGGTGTCCCCGTTGCCGTCGTCGATGGCGTACGTGACGGTGGCGGCCAGCGCGGCGTGCGAGAGAGCCGCCGCCGCGAGGCCGGCGAGCGCGAGACGAATCGGGTTGTGCATGGCGTGTTCCCTTCGAGTGGGCGAATGGTTCTCGGTCCGGCGGCCCCTCCTACAAGGCGACGCGGACCGTTTCATCCTACCGGCAAACCGACGCCGCGACGCCGAAATGCCCCGCAAGCCCCGGTTTGCTGGCTTCCGATCCGGTCGATGGTATCGTGCGCGGGCGTGCGCCCCGCGTTTGATCGGTTTGTGGGAGGGTCGTCTCTGTG
>JBQLZI010000080.1:0-9752 GCA_052168195.1 Phycisphaerales bacterium | reverse complement strand
GTTCGAGAACGCCACGGCGCCGCCGGTCCAGAGGATGCGCCCCGCTTCGGGTGCGGGGGGCAGCGGGATCGTCCACATCTTCTCACCGGTCTGGGTGTCGAACGCGGAGATCTCCCCCGGCGCGCCGAACTGGGCGCCGGTGCCGGCGATGATCGCGCGGCCGTTGGGGGTGAGCGCGGGCGGGCTCACGATGAAGAACCCGTCGTGCGGTGTGCGAAACCGCAGCGAGCCGTCGGGGTTGGTGGCGACGAGGTCGTTGCCGTTCTGGAAGAAATAGAGCACGCCGTTTTCGTCGACAACGGGCTCGGAGATCGTGCCGACGGGCGTTTGCGCGGGTGCGTACCAGTCGAGTTCGCCGTCGGGAGTCAGTGTGCCGATGTTGCGACCGGAGCCGAAGAACATCTGGGCGTGGATCGAGCCGTTGGGCGACGCGATCGGCGCGTGCGGGTCGCCGCTCACGTGATGCCACGCGGGCGAGCCGTCGGACATCCGCAGGCCCATGAAGCCCGCGGCGAGTTCCTCGTCGACGGGAATGGTGTCGGAAGCGATGACGATGTTGCCGTTGCTGAACGCGTGCGGGCCGGACACATCTTCGCCGCCGTCGTCGGTGAACCCGGGCGTGTTCCACCGGAAGTCGCCCTCAGGCGTGACCGAGTACGCGCCCATCACGAACTCGTCCACGCAGTAGATGTTGCCGTCGGGACCGACGGTTGGTCCTGACTGGATGACCTGCCGTCCGTTGGGCGTGCGCGGGACGAACCTCCAGAGCCGCTGGCTCGAGGCGTTGTACGCGTACACGCCGTCGATGTTGGCGACGTGAATCACGCCGTCGGCGCCCAGCGCAACCGGGTAGTGCCCGAACAGGGGCACGGCCCAGTTTTCGGAGCCGTCGGGAGCGATGGAGTAGAGACTGTCGCGGTGGAGGTAGATGGTGTCGTCGGCGGCGACGACCGGAGCGTGCCGGAAGAAGTTCGAAGCGATGGGCGCCTGCCAGAGCAAGGAGGGCTGCGCCTGGGCGGCGGCGCCCGCGGCGACGCAGAGCGCGACGTTCAGCGTGAGTCGTGTGCGGATCATGGAGGGTCCTTTGCGGTCGGGGAAATCGCGGTCGACGCACACGACCGCCGGAAGAGGAATATCGCCGGCCGCAACCCGGAGGCCGCGAGCCGCCCTGTGCCTTGCAACATCGGCGCCAAGGGATATTCGGCACTGAGCCATCCTGCATCGCTCAACTCTGGCTGTTCTCACGCAGGAGACGTGAGGAGTGGCTGATGCCGGGCGCCGGGAGGCGAAGCCGTCGCAGGATCACGATCGGCAACGCCAGAGATCATCACGATCCAAACGATCCAAAGTTCGAGAGGACCGTGTTGAGATCCGCGAAGTTCACCAGGCCGTCGGCGGTGACATCGCCGGCGAGTCCGGCGCCGGTCATACCGAACTGTGTGAGCACGGTATTCAGATCAGCGAAGTTGACCACGCCATCGCCGTTCGTGTCGCCGGGCACACCAGCGGGGCCGAGCGCCTGTGCCTCGTGATAAAACCCGAAGTGGTCTGCATAGAACGTGACCGGCGTCTCGATGCGGCCGCCGGGGAACGACGCGCGGGTTTCGAAGACGAAATAGTACTGCATCGCACCGGTAGTCGCGAACTGCTGCACGCCGTCGCCCACGTCAGGATTGTCATCGATGAACTCTGAGAACGCGAAGTTGTACACGTTTACGCCGGGCTCGAGGAACACCTGCGGCGAGACCCAATCGTCGTCTTCGCCCGCCTCGATCACGCCCGAGCCGTCGTCGTCCTCGCGCACATGGATCTCCATGCCGAGCGTGGCGGCGTGGGGCCAATCGACGGTCACGGAGACGACCTGGGCGTTCGCGGGGACGTTCAGTGCGGCTCCGGAAATGGTGGACGTGCCGATCGCGGCGCCCGAGATGGGAAAGAACGCATCCGGCTGAAAGCCGATATCGACTTGCAAAGAGTTTCCCGAGTACACGTGCCGAGGCGTCACCATTGTCTCCCAGAACGCCACTCCGCCGAAGTACGCGAACAGCCTGTTGAGACTCTCGTCGCTCTGCTCGAAGTCGTTGGGCGCCCCGGGGGCGCCACAGGCAAGACCCGATACAAGAAGCGTGAGCGTGGTAAACATCGATCGTGCGCGGATCATGGTGTGTTCTTTCTGTTGATGGGAGGCCGCTCGGACTCGAACAGCCGAGTCGCCGACCTGCGGTTTGAAAGCCCGGAGCGGCGTTCCCGCCGACACCGGGGCTGGTCAGACCTCGCTTAGGCGAGGTCAGAGCGACGCCATGAAGGCGCGCCGCGGAGGGAGGCCGATCAGCGGTCCTCGAACGTGCCCATCATCTTGCCGACTGTGATGACGTCGCCTGCGTTGAGGCGCGGGAACTCGGAGGGGATGGGGTCGCCGTCGCCGGGATCGTCGATGAACTCGGCGGTGCGAAACTGCAGCTCGGCGACGCCAAGGTCGTTCGCGACGATCGTGCCGAACGTGATCCCGTTGACGGACACGGTGAACGACTCGCCGGGCTGGGCGTCCTCGACTTCGATGCTGAAACGCTGCTCGATAAGGTTGTTCCGGCTGCGCTCACGGTAGTCGGCCTTGCCGGAAGCAAGCCCTTGGCCGGCGAACTCGGCGCGAGTGCGGATCTCAACACCGGCGACTTTGCCGGCGTCGGCGGTGGCGACGATCGCGGCCAAGGATGCGAGGCCGACCAGGCCGAGCTTGGAGTTCTGGAACATTGGTATCTCCGATCGTGGGAATTGCGATGCTCGCGGAGCGAAGAGGCGTGCGCGCGGGCCCCTGCTGCTCAGCATGATCCATCCGCTGGGCCG
This sequence comes from Phycisphaerales bacterium, assembly GCA_052168195.1. Lineage (GTDB taxonomy): Bacteria > Planctomycetota > Phycisphaerae > Phycisphaerales > UBA1924 > JAHBXC01. The sequence goes on along the minus strand of JBQLZI010000080.1, from coordinate 6,908 downwards.
CCTGGCCCGTTCGGCGGATGAACGCGAACCAATAGGCAAAAGGGGCGCCAATCCCGAAACATCAATTCAAGCACGCGGCGCGTGCATCGCGTGGCCGTCGTCGCGCGATGCGCGATTCCGCGCGGCTGAGTTCGTGCGTATCACTGTGCGAAAGACGGAGCATCGCCTGCCACGGCATGATGGCCGGCGGTACGGTCGCGCGACCGCAGCAAGGGCTCTCTGTTGCTTTCAACAACCCCGGTCAAAGGCACGACTCGCCGAAGTTCGACAGGACCGTGTTGAGATCCGCGAAGTTGACGACGCCGTCGGCGGTGACATCGCCCGGAAGATTGGCCCCGGACTGGCCGAATGTGCTGAGGACGATGTTGAGGTCGGCGAAGTTCACCACGTTGTCGCCGTTGGTGTCGCCTGAGCAGAGTGCAGCGGGCTCGAGCAAGACTCGATCGTCCTCGTCGACGACGCCGTCGCCGGTGAAGTCGTGCACCTGAAAGTTCGGGCCGAACGAGGCGATCGTGAACACGCCGTCCGCGACGCCGTCGGCGTCCGTCGGCGATCCGTCGCTGCTGATGAGCCACGAGTCGAAGGCGGATCGGTCCAGCGGCGTGATCGACCCGTCGGAGTCGAGGTCGGCGACGGTCTCTTGGAAGCCGACGTCGGTGTACGCGTAGGGGAAGGCCTGCTGCTGAAGGTACGGCACGCCGACGACCGCTCGCGCATTCCACCGCGACGGGTTCATCGCTTCGCAGATGTCGTCGTCGTCCCACCTGCGGATCAGTTCGTCCTCGCAGCCGGGCCACGCGTAATCGACGCTGTCGACGATGTCGAGCAGCGCCTCGTAGACGCTGGTGTGGTTCGCGACGCTGGTGTCGGGCGCCTGCTCGGGCTGGCCCGAGAGGTCGGCCGCTCCGGCCATGGTGAGAGGGAACACGAGCGAGATCGTCGTGCGGTTCTGGACGGGGTGATGGCGGTACAGCAGGTTGACGTACGGATCGAACTCGCCGGGCGCGGACCCGCCGAAGAACGCGCTGGGTCCCGAGTAGCCGCCGGCGCGCTGGAAGAAGCGGCCGCGGACGATCCAGGAATCCCCGGCGTCGAAGGTGGTCGGTGAAGAATCGCCGCACGTCGAAACAACCGTCGTGTTGGTGCAGCCGCAGAGCGCGAGCACGAACTCGGCGCCCGTGAGTTCGACCTCCGGCTCGTTGAAGGCGGCGTCGAGGTCGGCCTGGTTTCGTGCCGCGCGCTCGCCGTAACTGCCGAAGGGCAGCGCGCCGAACCGCGCGACATTGGCGAGATACCTCGTGCGGACGGCCGACAACTCGCATTCGCCGCCGGTGTTCTTCTCGTTGTCCGCGTCCAACTCGATGAACGCGATGAGCGGGCGAGGGCCGTACTTCGCCGGGTTGAAGGGCGAGAGCGTGCCCGGAGGATTGACCAGCCCGGCGATCACGAGATCGACGCGGAGGAGGTCCGCGTCGGCGCCGGAGACCCATTCGCCGTCGTAGGGGTCGGTCGACGGCGTGGGCGTGCACCACCCGCCGACGGTGAGTTCGAGGAGATCGGGGACGATCAACGGGAGCGCGGCGCCGTAGGAAGGGTCGGTTCGGCGCAGGGCGGCGTCGGAGGCAGCGTCGGTGAACACGATGCGCTCGCCGTCGCTCTCGCCGGGGTTGTCGCTTCCTCCCCATGCCATCCCCGCGACGGCGAGGACCGAGATGACGGGCGTGAACCGATTCATCGGACCAACTCCGCGACGGCGTCTTCGAGCCCGAGCCGCTCGATGCGGTAGCGGAGCGCGCCGCGGTTGAGGCCGACGAGTCGGGCCGCCTTGCTCACGTTGCCGCGCGCGTGCTTGAGCGCCTGGAGCAGCAACTGCCGCTCGACGTCGTCGATCGTGACGGGACCGGACTCGAAATCGAAACGCAGTTCGCCGGGATCGCGGACCACGGGGTTGTCGTCGGAGCCCAGCGAGAGGTGCTGCACGCTCTGATCGGCCGAGCGGAGCCCGAGGTCCTCGGCGCCGATCTCGGGCCCGTCCGACAGGATGGCGGCCCGTTTCACGGCGTTGAGCAGTTCGCGCACGTTGCCGGGCCAGGTGTGCGCGTGGATGGCGCGGAGGGCATCGTCGGTGAATCGAAGGTCGTCGCGTCCGTGCGCCGCCGCGAGACGCTGCAGCGTTTTCACGGCGATGAGTTCGGCGTCGTCGTCGCGCTCGCGGAGCGCGGGGATGCGCACGGTGAGCGATTCGAGCCGGTAGTAGAGGTCGCTGCGGAACGCTCCCTCGGCGGCGCGGACGGTGAGATCCTGGTTGGTGGCGACCACGATGCGGGCGCGCACCGTGCGCTCGCGCTGCCCCCCGATGCGACGGAAGCGGCCGCTCTCCACAACGGTCAGGAGTTTCGCCTGCACACCGATCGACATCTCCCCGATCTCGTCGAGGAAGATCGTCCCGCCCTCGGCCATCTCAAAGAGGCCGGCGCGGCTTTCCTTGGCGTCCGTGAACGAGCCCTTCTCGTGGCCGAAGAGTTCGCCCTCGATGAGCGTGTGCGGCAGCGCCGCGCAGTTCACGTGCACGAACGGCGGCGGGTCCTTCGCGTCGAAGCCCGGCGCGTGCTCATGGATGTATTTCGCGAGCACGCCCTTGCCCGAGCCGGTTTCCCCGAGCAGGAGGATGGTCGGCAGATCGACCTTGCCCTGCTCGCCTTTGTCGGGGATGGGGAGTCTGGCGAACCGCTCCGCGAGTCGGAGCGCCTTCTGCCACGCCTCGCTCTCGCCGATCGCTTCGCCGCCGCCGTCGCCGGCGTGACGGACGCGTTCGAGGCGCTGGTACAGACGCAGCCGCGACAGCGTGCGCCGGTTCTCGAGCGCCTTGTTGAGGAGGAGTGTGAGTTCCTCGATGCCGACCGGCTTCTGGAGGTAATCGTCGGCGCCGGACTTCATCGCGACGACGGCGTTGTCGACGGTGCCGTAAGCGGTCATCACGACGATGACGCCTTCGTAGCCGTCCTCGCGAAGGCGGCGGACGAGGTCGACGCCCGACTCCCCCGCAAGGTTGACGTCGGTGAGCACGGCGTCGAACTCGCGGTCGCGGGTCAGCGCCCAGGCGTCGGCGACGCACTCGGCGTCGAGCACCGAATGGCCCGCGAGTTCGAGTCCTTGGCGGACCGTCACCCGGAGCGTGCGTTCATCCTCGATGACCAGAATGGATGCCAACGGTCGGAACTCGCTTTCGAGCCGCTGGTCCGGATCGGCCAGTCGGCTGATATCCGCCGTCGGTCATTCTTCTCCCGAGGCGGGCGGATCGGGCGGGAGACGCACAGAGAAGCATGTGCCGCGGTTTGGCTGGGTCCAGAGGTCGATCCGGCCCTTATGCCGCTTCACGGCCTGGAGGGCCACTGCAAGACCTATGCCGTTCCCGTCCCGCTTGGTGGTGAAGTACGGGCGGAAAATGCGTTCGCGGGCGTCGTCGGGGATTCCGGGCCCCTCGTCGCGCACCGAGACCTCCCACCACCCGGTCGGGAGCGCGTCGGCCTTGGGTTCGCCTGTCTTGCCAACCCGGACGCGGACCGCTGCGCCCTGCGGCGAGGCCTGGATCGCGTTGGTCAGGATCGCGACGACGGCGTGCTCGAGGTGTTTGGCGTCGAACACCGCCAGGTCCGGCGCGCTCTCGAGGTCGGTGTCGATGGTCACCGAGCGCATCCGGGCCAGGGGCGCGTGGGCCGCGACGATGCCTTCGATCCACGGCCGCACTTCGTGCTCGACCGGGTGGACGCGCATCGGCGAGGTGACGTTGAGCAACTCTTTGAGCCACCCGTTGAAGCGGTCGATCGAGGCGATGATCTCGCCCTGCAGTTCCTTGACCTGCGGGTTGTCCGCGCTGCGCATGCTGGAGAGTTCCGCGAGGTTGCGGATGCCCGCGAGCGGGTTGCGGAGGTTGTGCGCAAGCCGGCGCACCATCTCCCCCACCGCGGCGAGGCGTTCGCGCTCGACGGCTTCGTGCTGCATCGTCGCGATCGACCCGGCCATCGCGTTCACCTGCCCGCCGAGCGCGGCGAGTTCGTCGCCGCCCGGGATGCTGACCCGGTGCGCGAACTCACCGGCGGCGATGCGCTGCGTGGCTTCGCCCAGCGTCGCGACGGGCGCGAGCACCCAGCGGCGCAGGAGCATGACCCCGAGGAGGCCGAAGAGCCCGGACGAGAGCATCCCGGCGAAGAGCGTGAGGTGGTGGAGTCGGCGCATCTCGTCGCCGAAGTCCGCGCTGCGTTCGGCGTCGGTGAGCACGCGCTGCTCGATGGCTTCGATCACTTCGTGGATGGCGAACAGGGCGGACCGGGTCGCCTCGGCGTTGGTCTCGGTCGGGGCGTCGAGCCATTCGCGCGTGAGCCGGGCCGACTCCTCCACGCGCAGGCGAAGGTTGCGCGCGGACGCCGGGCCGACCATCTCGTCGAACTGCGGGGCGGACTCCGCGGCGGTGAGGTTCTCGCGGACCATCGCGAGCGCGCCCTCGAGCGTCTCGGGGCTGGGCTGATCGATGACGAGGAGTTCGACGAGCCCGACGCTGCGCTTCAGGCGGGACAGGTCGGTGAGGGCGGCGGTCGTCGCGCGGAACGGCTGCGCCACTTCGCGTTCGAGCACGGCGCCGAAGACGAGCGATGCGCCGAGCCCGACGATCACGGTCGCCGCGAAAAGCCCGAGCAGGATGGCGAACTTGCGGAGCAGGCTCACGCGCGGAGGGTACCCGAACGGGTGGGCGTCAGTCGATGGACTGGTAGCCCCAGTCCCAGCCGGTCTCGTTGGCGGGGTCGCTCGAGGAATCGACGCTGCCGTCGACGAACGCGACCTGCGCCCTGCCGTTGTGGCGCATCGAGGGGAACCAGTAGATGTCGTCGGCGAAGACGGCCTGGCTCCCGGCCTCGGGCGCGATGAAGTGCGCGGTGATGTCGCGGCGCTGGGCCTCGGCGCCGTCGACGTCCATGAGCAGCGGCACGCGACCGGCCGAAAGGATCCGCGAGGTCAGCGAAACGGCGGTGGTGCGCCACCGGCCGCGATGGTCGAGGTATTCGGCGGTGTCGAGGCGGTAGTTGAAGCCGTACGACACGGCTTGCGCGGGGGCGACGCCTCCGCTGGCGCAGGCGGAATCCTTCGTGAGCGTCATGGTGGTCGCCGCGCGGGCGCACCCGAGCACCTTGTCGGATTGCACTTCGACGACCGCGTTCTCACCGTGGCGCCAGAACTCGTCGACGCCGTACTGCGATTCCATGAAGGTCTCGAGCGAGAAGCGGCGCGGCCCGTAGCGGGCGGTGTCGTCGCCGCGATCGCCGTGGAGTTCGTCGTTGGCGAAGAGGGTGAAGTCGAAGGCGGCCCGGCGCAGTTCGGTCTGGCACTTGAAGTCTTTGGAGCGCAGCAGCCCGGAAGCGAGCGTGGGGACGAGGATGCCCAGCAGCACGGAGACGATCGCGACGCTGACAAGCAGTTCGATCATGGTGAACGCGCGGCGGGACCTTGAGCGGTCGCCGCGTGGCCATGTGGTCGAAATCGCTCGCGATTCGGTCAACTCTGGACCTCTCAGAACCCTATCCGCACCCGAAACCCGGGTGGCTGCAGAACCACAGAATACAGGGGGGGCGCGGCTAGCCGCAAGCAATTCCGGAACGATTTGGCCGGTGTGCGCACAGATGGCGACCCTCAGCCGACAGGCGCCCGATTTCAACCAGCCCCCGGGAATCGAACACGACGCGGCGTTTCCGTCGTAGAATCACCGGCACGCCCCGCCGAACAACTCGGTTGGGCGCTGTGCCTCATTTCCCCCCGCCGCTTCCCCAGCGGCGCGCCCACGGACCTTCCACCCCGTTGCCGCCGGGCTACTCGCGGCGAGAGATAGATGACGACAATTCCGCCTGCTGTGTCGGATGGCGACACACCTGACGGCGTGCACGCCGCGCCGCTTCGAATCCGCGTGATGTACCTGCTGGCCGTGATCCTGCCCTTTGCGGGGCTGCTGACCGCGATCGGACTTCTCTGGCCGCTCGGGTTCAACTGGACGCACCTTGGCCTGCTGCTGGGGATGTACGTGCTGACCGGTCTGGGCGTGACGGTGGGGTACCACCGCCTGTTCACGCACAAGTCGTTCGAGACCGGCCCCGTGGCGACGTTCATCATCGGGGCGCTCGGGTCGATGGCCGCCGAAGGGCCGATCATCACCTGGGTCGCGACGCACCGGAAGCACCACCAGCACAGCGATGGCGACGACGACCCCCACTCCCCCCACGCGCACGGCGAGGGGCCTTGGCGGATGCTGCGCGGCCTGTGGCACGCGCACATGGGCTGGCTTTTCCGGGACCAGGACGTCGACACCGAGCGGTACGCCCCCGACCTGATGCGCGATCGCACGGTGCGCGCGCTCAGCAAGACCTTCCCACTCTGGGTGGCGCTGGGGCTCATCATCCCCGCGGTGCTCGGCGGCGTGATCACCATGAGTTGGTTCGGCGTGATCCTGGGCCTGCTGTGGGGCGGCTTCGTGCGGATCTTCCTCGTCCACCACGTAACGTGGAGCGTGAACTCGATCTGCCACCTCTGGGGCGCGCAGCGCTTCCAGAGCCACGACGAGAGCCGGAACAACTTCGTGTGCGCCATCCTCGCGTTCGGCGAGGGCTGGCACAACAACCACCACGCGTTCCCCGCGTCAGCGCGGCACGGGCTGCGCTGGTGGGAGATCGACACGAGTTACCTGGTGATCAAGGCGATGCAGGCGCTCGGTCTGGCGCGCAAGGTGCGCACGCCGTCGCCCGAGCGCATCGCTGCCAAGGCGATCCGCTGACCTGACATTCGACGTTCAATGAAGAGCCCCGCGCCGGTTTCCCGACGCGGGGCTTGTTCGTTCTACGGGATGCTGATCAGGCCGCGATCAGTTG
>JBQLZI010000079.1:0-9836 GCA_052168195.1 Phycisphaerales bacterium | reverse complement strand
GTCGCCCCGCGGCGCCGGCTCGTTTTTTGGGATGACGTTCTCCAATCGCCCTTTCGGAGGCTTCAGGCGCGTCAGCCCCGCGGTCGCCGGGCGGGCGGGTTTCCCGCGGCGCCTCGGGCTTGCCGGGGCCGAGAGGGGGCCTATCCTTGTGGCCCCCAACCCGCCAGCGATGCCCCTCTGGGCCCCGGAGCGAGCCATGAAGAACGGCGTGCACCCCAAGTACTACCCCAACTGCAAGGTTTACTACAACGGCGAGGTCGTGATGACCGTCGGCGCCACCGTGCCCGAGATGCACGTCGACGTCTGGTCGGGCTCGCACCCCTTCTTCACCGGCAAGCAGGCGTTCGTCGACGCCGCGGGCCGGGTGGAGAAGTTCCAGCGCAAGTTCGGCGGCAACTACTTCACCAAGAAGAAGTAATCCCCGTTCAGGCGGAAAGACAGAGACCTCACCCACACCCGGCGCACGTCGGGTGTTTTCGTTGGGCGGCTTGTCGCTTCCCGCCCGGAGACGGATGATCCCCCGGTGACGACGCCCGAGGACAGCACGATCGAAGGGGGGCTCCCGGACGTCGCGCGGGTCAAACTGGCCGCGCTGCGGGAGCGATCCGCAGCCATCGAGCGAGAACTGGCCGATCCCGACATCGCCTCGGATTTCCGGCGGGCCCGTTCGCTCAGCGTGGAACGTGCGTCGATCGCGCCGGCCGTGAACGCCTTTCTGGCTGTGCTCTACGCGGAGCGGGAACTCGCGGAACTCCGCGAGGCCCGGCAAGCCGCCGACGATCCCGAACTCGTCGCCTTGGCCGAGAGCGAACTTCCCGGCGCCGCCGAGCGCGTCGAGCGACTGTCGCGAGAAGCCATCGAGGCGCTCGTGTCGGGGGACGACGCGGCGGTCGGTTCGGCGATGGTGGAGCTGCGCGCGGGCGTGGGCGGGGACGAGGCGGCCCTGTGGACCGCCGAGCTGCTCGCGATGTACGAGGCGTTCGCGAAGCGTCGCGGCTGGCGCGTCGAGCTGCTGGAAGCCGACGAAGCGGTGGGCGTAAGCGGGGGGATCAAGTCCGCGGTGCTCTCGGTGTCGGGAGAGGGCGCGTGGCCCGCGCTGGAGTTCGAGGCGGGCACGCACTGCGTGAAGCGCGTGCCCGCGACCGGAGCGCAGGGGCGCATCCACACCAGCACCGCGACGGTGGCGGTGCTTCCGGAGCCCGAAGAGGTCGATCTGAAGATCGACCCGGCGGACGTCGACGAGAACATCACCACGGCGCAGGGTCCGGGCGGGCAGAACGTCAACAAGGTCTCGACAGCGGTCCGGCTGTTCCACCGGCCCAGCGGCGTCGAGGTGCGCATGCAGGAGAGCAAGAGCCAGCGCCAGAACCGCGACAAGGCGTGGCGCCTGCTCCGCGCACGGCTGTACGAGCTGGAACGCGCCAAGGCCGCCGCGGCGCGGAACGAGGCGCGGTCTTCGCAGATCGGCGAGGGCGGGCGCGCCGAGCGCATCCGCACGTACCGCTTCAAGGAGAGCATCGCGGTCGATCATCGTCTGGAAGCGCAGTTCAACCTGCACGACCTGCTGGCGGGGGACCTCGATCAGGTCGCCGCGGCGCTGCGCCGGCTTGAGACCGAGCGGCGCATCGCGGCGCTGTGATTGCGTAAATATTCTCGCGCCGACCTGCGAAGATGTGACAATTCCTTGTGTCAATTGCGCCGCGACGGGCACGCGGCCGCGTCGTCGTCGCGCGCAACGTGTTCAATCGCAAGAGTCTGCGAACGGCGAGAAACAACGCAGGGAGAATCCCCGGGGCGCGGGCCGAGACGGGCAGTTCCTCTTGTGTTTTTCCAGGAATATGCGAGACTGGACGCACCGTTTGAGGTCCGCCGGTGTGGGGAAACATCGCCGGCGGATCGGAAGCCAACGACTCGGTAGGGAAGGAGACACCTCGTGAAGACTTCGGCTTTGTGCGCCGCGATGCTCGCGGCGGGCGTGTGCACCGCTGCGCACGCGCAACTTGTGGTCACCAATGACGGGGCCGCAAACTCGACCATCTGGTACATCGACCTCGCGACCAACAATGCGACCTCGATCCTCGCCGGCTCTGAGGCGCAGGCGTGGGGCATGGCCTACGCGCCCGGCTCCAACACCCTGTACTGGAACGACGGCGGCACGCTGTACTCGTCCCAGTTCAGCCAGGGCGGGCTCACCCCGTCTTCGGTCAGTCTCACCTTCAACGGCGCGGCGACGAACTTCGTCGGGCTCGCGTGGTGGCAGGGCCGCCTCATCGGCACGCGCAACATCGCCACCGAAGCGGTGTACGACATCAACCCCGTCACGGGTGAAGCCACCCTCCTGTCGGCCTACGACACCGCCTTCGACTTCGGCGGGCTCGATTCCGACGGCACGCGCGTGTTCGGCATCAACGACAGCGCTTCGGGCGGCCAGGGCGCCGGGCTCTACGACATCAACCCGACCAACGGCAGCGCGAGTTTCATCGTCGGCTCGCCCGCGGGCGATACCGACATCGACGGCCTCGCGATCGGCAACAACCGCGCGTACTGGGTCAACGACTCGTCGCCGCAGAGCATCTTCGTCTACAACCTGAACACCGGCGTGTTCGAAGCGCCCATCACGAACCCGATCGTCGGGTCGGGCATCTTCTCCGCCGGCGCGTTCGTCCCGACGCCCGGGGTCGCGGCCCTCCTCGGGCTGGGCGGGCTGACCGTCGCGCGTCGCCGCCGCTGATCCGCAGGGATCACGCATCCTCTCACGCACTCACGCGGGTCGGGCTTCGCGCTCGGCCCGCGTTGTTTTTCCGATTTCGCCTGTCGTGATTCGTGCGCCGCGCGGTAGCATCACGGCTTCGAACATCCCTCGAGAGAACCACGCCATGCGCACCGCACTCGCCGTTCTGCCGCTTCTCGCCGCCTCGACCGCCCTGGCCGGACCTTCCGGCGGGCTCCCCGACGTCGCGATCGTCGCCGCGGCGAGCAACACCGCGATGCCCGAGACGAACACGCGATTCACGGACGCGCGCGACAAACTCGTCGCAACCGGGCTCTTCAACTCCGTGTCGATATTCAACGCGACGCGCTTCAACCCCGACGGCGGGACGCCTTCGCTCGCGACGCTCCAGCAGTGGGACGCGGTGCTGGTCTGGAGCAACGACTCGTTCGATGACGCGGTGGCGATGGGCGATGTGCTCGCGGATTACGTCGACGCAGGCGGCGGGGTGGTCATCGGGGTCTTCGCCAACACGAGCGCGAACACCGCGCGCTTCCTGCAGGGCCGCTGGCAGACCGGCGACTACATCGCCATCCCGCAGAACGGCGGGTTCGTGCAGGGCGCCGGTGAACTCGGGCAGGTGCTGATCCCTGATCACCCGATCATGGACAACGTGCAGACGTTCGTCACCCGCTGGAGCACGACGCAGCAGGGCCTGATCTTCGGGGGGTACCGCCCGACCAACCTGAACGTCACCCCCGGCTCGACGATCGTCGCCAAGTGGAACACCGGGCACACGCTGGTCGCGCTCGCGCCCAACCCGAAGGTCGTCGAACTCGGCTTCCATCCCGTCTCAAGCGATGTGAACGAACTCGCGTACTGGGACGCGGCGACCGACGGCGACCTGCTCATGGCCAACGCGCTGCGCTTCGTGGCGGGATCGGCCGAATGCCCCGGCGACAGCAACGGCGACAACCTCGTGAACTTCGCGGACCTCAACAACGTGCTCTCGACCTTCGGCCAGACGGGCGCCGGGTTGGCGGGCGACGACAACGGCGACGAGATCGTCAACTTCGAGGACCTCAACGTCGTGCTGAGCGCGTTCGGGACGGAATGCTGAACCCCCCGCGGGCGGGTACGCTCCCCGCGTGAGCCTTCTGTGCGTGCCCATCATGGTCGACGATCCTGCCCGTGCGCTCGATCACGCGGACGAGGCGAAGCGCGCCGGCGCGGACGTTCTCGAGTTCCGTTTCGACGGCGCCTTCGAGCGGGACATCGACGCGGAGCAGATCGGGCAGGCCGTTCGCTTGGTCAAACAGGCGGCGCTGCCGGTGATCGCGACCTGCCGGACCGCCGAGGAAGGCGGCGGGTACGCGGGCGATGACAACGCCCGGGCGGAACTCTACGCTGCGCTGCTCGGGAGCGACGCCCCGCCGAGGTGGATCGACGTGGAACTGGCGTCGTGGAAGCGGTCCGCGGCGCTGCGCGACGCGTTCGACGACGCCGATCCGTCGCGGACGGGGCTGATCCTTTCGACGCACGACTTTCAGGGGAGACCCGTGGACCTGCTCCGGCGGGTGCGCGAGATGGCCGAGGAGCCGCGCGCGAGCGTGCACAAGATCGCGTTCCGTGCGCGCTCGCTGCGCGACAACCTGGAGATCGCGGAGATCGTCGCGCAGCGCACGCGCCCCACAATCGCGCTGGCGATGGGCGAGTTCGGGCTGATGTCCCGGGTGCTCGCGAAGAAGTGGGGGGGGTTCCTCACCTTCGCCTCGCTGCACGACACGACGACCACCGCGCCGGGGCAGCCCACGGTCGAAGAACTATTGACGCAGTACCGCTTCCGCTCCATCTTGCGCAGCACCCGCGTCTTCGGCGTGGTGGGGTGGCCCGTCGCGCACTCGCTGTCGCCGTGCGCGCACAACGCGGCGTTCGCGGACGCGGGCGTCGACGCGGTGTACCTCCCGATGCCCGTGCCGCCTGAGTGGGAGCACTTCAAGGCCACGGTCGGCGCGATCGCGCACGACGAGCGGCTCTCGCTCGGCGGGCTGAGCGTCACGGCGCCCCACAAGCGGCACCTCGTGCGGCTCGCGCACGAAGAGGGCTGGACGATCCAGCCCGGCACCGAACGCGTCGGGGCTGCGAACACGCTCGTTGTCGGACCAGGGGGGTCGGTGCGCGTTCACGACACCGATGGCCCGGCCGTCGTCGCGCTGCTGCGCGAAACACTGGGGGATATGCAAGAAAGGCGGATCCTGCTGCTCGGCGGCGGGGGCGTGGCGCGATCGATCGGCGCCGCCCTCGCGGAGGCGGGCGCAAACATCGACATCTCAGCCCGGCGCGAGGAGCAGGAGAAGGAGGTGCGCGACTTGCTCGGTTCGGTGGGCACGGATTCTCCCAGCTGCGCGGACGCCGTGGTCAACTGCACGCCCGTCGGGATGCTCGGCGGCCCGGCGGAAGGCGAATCGGCGATCGAGGAGTCGCGGCTGCGCGAACTCGCCGACGCGAACCCCGGGCTGGTCGTGCTGGACACCGTCTATCGACCGCTCGAAACCCCGCTGCTGGCTCTGGCTCGCTCGATGGGGCTGCGCACGGTCGACGGCGCCTCGATGTTTGTCCGTCAGGCCGAGGGTCAGTTCCATCTCTGGACCGGCCGCGACCCCGCGCCCGGGCTCTTCGACCGCGTGGTGCGCGACCGTCTGGACGGATGAGGGGAGTCCGAGAACATCTCCGGGCGACGCGCGTCGAACGGGGACGCCCGAATGGCCGATGGTGAGAGCACGCGGCCGGTCGACGGCCGGACCTTCGTGAAACGACGCCCCGCTGGAGCGAGATGATGCGCGTGAACCGCAACACGATTCGGAGAATCGCCGCCGGGGCGGCCCTGGCGGGTTCGCTCGCCATGCTCGGCGGCTGCGTGACGTATTACCGCGTCACCGATCGCGAGAGCGGCAAGGTCTACTACACCAACAACGTGCTGAGCGACTTCCGCCCGGTCAGCAACAGCGTGCACCTGGTCGATCCGCGCGACTGGCAGGGCCGCCTGCTGATGTCGCCCAAGGTCGAGAAGATCCCCGCCCGCGAGTACAACCTCGCCGTGGGCGACGCGGACATCAAGAACGACATGAACTGGTGAGCCGGGCTCGCGATCGGCGGCTCAGTCGCCGTCATAGAACCCGCTGTTGCGCAGCAGGTCCTTGAAGCCGTCGCTGAACACGAAATTGTGTTCGGGGAAGGTCGCGCCGCCGTAGTTCCTGTCGAGGTGGGAGAACAGCAGGTCGATGCGCCCGATCTCCTCGAACGCGCCGTCGTTGCGCTGCGGGTCGGAGAGTTCGACAACGCCCTTGGTCGAGGCGCCCACGTGATCGATCCGCTCGGCGATCGCGGTGTACCGGAGGGTGCAGCCCGGACGCGCCTCGCGCGTCAGTTCGGCCTTGCCGATCTTCGCGAGGACCACCTTCTCGGTGTAGCCGCTGGCCTCGCAAACCAGGATGCCCGCGGTCTGGGCCATGCCCTCGACCACGAAGCAGCCCGGGAAAACGGGCAGCGCCGGCGCGCTGGCCTTCGCGGGGAAGTGGTTGGAGACCCAGTCCTCCCCGGCCGTGATGTTCTTGATCGCCACCAGCCGCTCGCGAGGGCGCAGGTCGAGCACGCGGTCGATCCAGATCCAACGCATGAGCGCGGGCCCTTCCCGGAGGTTCAGCCCTGCTGGGCGAGTTTGCGCTCGACGAAGTTCACGAGGGCGTCGACGGTGAACACCTCGGCGACCTTGGTGATCTCGGGGTTGGACTCGAACTTCGAGAAGTCGGCGTGGGGGAGTTTCTCACGCAGCGCGGCCAAGCCCTCGGGGGTGACCTTGCCGTCCTTCACGAAGCGGGGGTCCTGCGCGACGTTCTCGGGGAAGAGTTCGCCCTGGGCGATCTTGAACCCGAAGGCCTGCTCGAGTTTGAAGACGATGTCGAGGAAGTCGATCGACTCGGCGCCCAGATCGCCCGTGAGGGTCGCCTCGGGGGTCACCTCGTCGTCGTCGACGCCCAGCGCGTCCACGAGCACTTCCTGAACTTTCGAGTAGACCTCGTCGCGTGTCATGGTGGCCATCGGTGGTTGCCTCGTACCTGTGGGAAGGCCAACGGTAGGGCCGGCGTTCGGGCCCTTCCAGACCGCGACCCGTCTCGACGCCGACCGCTCAGAGCCGCGGCGGGCGGACGCTGAACCGCCCCGAGATGCTCACGCGAGCCGCGTCGGAGGGCTCCCCGGGCCGCAGCACCATGCATTGCCCGCGGCAGTCGACGGCACCCTCGGCGTCGGGCGTCGACGTCGGGATCGTCACCTCGACCTTCAGCGTGTCCCCGGGGCGAACGAAACTGCCGTACTTGATGTTCCGCGCGACGCCCAGCACGAAGCGGTCCGCGTCGGGGAGCGTCTGCACGAGCAGCCGCCGGGCCGCCTGGACCATCGCCTCGAGCATCAGCACCCCGGGCAGTACCGGGAACGACGGGAAGTGGTCAAGCAGATATTCCTCGGCGGCGGACACCTGCTTGAGCGTCACGATCCGCCCCTCGCCGATCTCGACGATGTGGTCGACCAGGTCGAAGTGCATGGGAGGGCGGCCACTATACAGAACGCCGGCCCTCGGCGGAAGTGGGGGCTCCCCGCCGGGGCGACTATCCTGCTGATCTATGGCGACACGCGGCGGATCGACGGAAGCAAGCAGCCAGACCCCCTCCAAGGGCAAAGGCCTCACCTACGCCGACGCGGGCGTGGACATCGACGAGGGCGACCGCTTCGTCGACCTCATCCAGAGCGAGATGCGCCGCACCCACGGCCCGCGGGTCATCGCGAACCCCGGGGGTTTCGCCGGGCTCCTCCGCCTCGACTTCAACGAGAAACTCTTCAAACGCAACTACAAGGATCCGGTCCTCGTCGCGTGCACCGACGGCGTGGGCACGAAGGTCAAACTCGCCGTCGAGATGAACAAGTTCGACACCATCGGGATCGACCTGGTCGCGATGAACGTGAACGACCTCGTCGTGCAGGGCGCCGAGCCGCTGCTGTTCCTCGACTACATCGCGACCGCGAAGGTCAAGCCCGAGCAACTCGCCGACGTCGTGAAGGGCGTCGCGGAAGGGTGCCGCCAGTGCGGCGCCGCGCTCCTGGGGGGCGAGACCGCCGAGATGCCCGACGTCTACGCGCCGGGCGAACTCGACCTCGCGGGCTTCGCGGTCGGCGTCGTCGAACTCAAGCGCGCGATGGCCACCGATCGCGTCGAGCCCGGTGACATCGTTCTGGGGCTCGATTCCGACGGCGTGCACAGCAACGGCTACTCGCTGGTGCGCAAGATCGTGTCCCACGCGAAACTCGACCTGCACAAGGTCTACCCCGAACTCGACAAGGAACGCACGCTCGGCGACGTGCTCCTCACGCCCACGCGCGTCTACGCCGGGAACATCGCGCAGATGCTCCGGCAGTACAAGGTCAAGAAGGTCGTCACCGGCATGGCCCACATCACCGGGGGCGGGCTCGCGGCCAACCTCGAGCGCGCCCTGCACGACGGCGTGCACGTCGAGATCGACGAGTCCTCGTGGGAGATGCCGCCGCTGTTCGCCTTCCTGCAGCAGCACGGCGGCGTCGCCGACGACGAGATGCGCCGCGTCTTCAACATGGGCATCGGCTACTGCGTGATCGTCCGCCCCACGTTCGCCGACGGCGTCGCGGAGAAACTCGGCAAACTCGGCGAGCGCGTCCGCGTGATCGGCTCGGTGGTGAAGGCCGGCGGCGCGAAGCCGGGCGGCGTGGTGCGCATCAAGCCGCGCGGCGGGTGATCGAGAGAAGGCGCCCCTGTGCGGGGCGCGGGTTTCCCGCGTGCGCGTCCCGCCGCGCGGTGGCTCGTGAACGCGGGCGAGGCCGTCAGTCGGCGAGCGCCGCCGCGACCTCGCCGCGTTCCGTTGTATCGCTGAAGAGCGCGTCCTGGAGTTTGCGCACGCCGTCGCGGTCGCCGTTCTCCACGGCGTCGCGCAGCCCGCGCGCGATCTCCTTGGCCGCGTCGAGGTTGATCAGCGCGAACGTGTTCGCGGACGCCTGGATCGCGAGCAGGTCCTCGGGCGGGGGGATGGTCCGCGCGTAGTCCGGGACGTGCTTGAGCACGTCGGTCGACGTGGGCCCGCCCAGCGAGAGCGGCCCCTTCGACGAGCGTCCGTCACGGTCCGACACCCTGGGTCGCTGGGCTCCCTCCACGGGCTCGACGCGCTGGCGTCGCTGCTCGCGGCGTTCGGTCGCCTGCTGGGCCTTGGCGGCGGCTTCGGTCGCGCTGTCGATACGACCGACGATCGGGTTGTCTGGGCCGATGGTCATAACGCACCTCGACGCACGGGATCTGTGCGTCATCATCAAGTGTGCGTTCTGTCCGGATGGATGGGTAGCGTCCCGGCGCGTCGGCGGCGCGAGTCGCCCGCGCAACCTGCACAGGTTCACCCCGGGCCGATCCTGACGTCGCCGCGAGCGAAGTTTTCGGTCGCGGTTTCAGACGTCCGAGCGCTGTTATTCGGCGAGTTATTTCGTCGGGTCGTAGCGGAGCCCGCCCGGGCCCTGCTGGGGCGCCCGCTGCTGCTGTTGCTGCTGCATGCGCTGCTGCTGGGCCTGGAACTCCGCCGCGATCCGCAGCCGCGTCCGCAGCGCGTTCATCAGTTCGTCGATCGCTTCCGGGCCCTCCTCGATGACGGAATCGAATACCGGGTCGGCGGCGTCGTTCACGCGGGACACCGCCGCGACCGTGCGCACCAGCAGCGACTCGTCCTCGAGCGCGACCTGATCGATCGGCGTGCGGAAGTTCCGGGGGTAGACCGACGACACCAGCACGACCGACGCGGCCCGCTCGAGTTCGTTCATCCGGGGCATCGCGCCGGCGATGGTCTCGAGGATCGCGGCCGTGAGTTCGGTCGCCGCCTGCCGGTCCTCGAGCGCGATCGAGCGGATCGCGAGGTCGCGCAGGACGTACAGCACCTCGAGCACGCGGTCGCCCTGCGCGCCGTTGAGGGCGCGGCGGACGCCGTTGGGCGATTCATCGGGGATGCTCAGGCGCCGGCGCGTCATCAGCGGCGACGTCGTGCTCACAGACGTCGGGCCGCGG